>CALFBU010000216.1 GCA_937951455.1 uncultured Rhizobiaceae group bacterium | reverse complement strand
CCCGGCATTTTTTCGATCAAACGTTCTGCAAACAATGCGCCCGGAATAGACCCCATGGATCCTGCGAAGTAGTTCATTTTTACCAATTGATCACGAACCGCATCCGCAATGCTTTCGCGGCCATAGCCAACGTTAACAGTCCAGACACCACCGGAAACCGCATCAAGATGCTCACGCCCTGCCTGATTCCAAACACGCATGCCCTTGCCTTCAACGATGATAAGCGGATCAATTTCATCCGTGAATTTGGAATGGTTGGTTAGGTGATGCCAGATGTGCTTTTTATCGGCTGCTACAACGTGGCTGATATCGTTTGGATTGACTTGCTTATTCATGGCGAACATCTCCCAATGGAACGCGTGAAATTTAAAACTAATATTTCATATAGGCTACATTAGGATTTGAAATTGCGCATGATACCAGAATCGCAAATTCGGGGAGCCAGATTCAAATCGCGATTAAAGCTTATTGATGCCTCGAAAAGCTACCCATTGCCGTTTCAAAGGCGATAAAACGAAAGGTTTGACAAGACATTCACGTGGCTTATTTTGAAGTTCATCCAGAAGTTTATCCGCAAAGACTACGGGTAAAAAGATCGGTTTTGCTTCATCAGGTAGATTTCCAATAGCTGCTCTTGCTTTCTCCAGATGATGCCGTGCTCTGGAAATCATTTCAGAAACAACGGCTTCATGGGAGGCACCCACATCAGGTGTAAGCCACTGCTCTCTGCTCAAACCATTCTCTTGCAAGATTGGCAAAGGAAAAAATACTTCTCCCAGCGGCCTGGAATTCGCACATACTGACAGATGTCTGGAGATGCCAATCGCTACGCCCGCATGACCACATGCATCAGCCAGATTAGAATTGCGCTCCTGACCTGACGCAAGCGCAATCATGTTAAGAAAGGATGATACTGTCTCCCCCAAATAACCTTCATAAGTTCCCATATCCGGCATGGGGTCCTGATAGAGATCAAATATCCGCGCTTCGAGATAATTATCAAGCACATCAGGCTGAAGTTTATGCTCCTTGGCCACTTCAAGCAATGCTTCTGCAAGCGGACCGCTACCCACGTTGCCACCTGACTTAATAAGATCACGCCACCACTGGATTCTGATTTCTCCAGGCATCGGCTCAGATACCAGATGAGGAATACGTGCAATTTCAGCGTCAAAAGCATAAAGTGTCATGGCGCAATGGCGAATTGCTTCTGGCAAATACAGACAAGCCAAATAACGCTCTGGATCATTTGTTTTCAGTTCGGCTTGAATATAGTCTTGATGGTCAAACATCACACGGCCAAGAAAGCTGCCGCCACTGCCCTGCCTTCTGCAACCAGCACGTTATAGGTGCGAACCGCTGCACCAGTCGCCATTGGATCAGCAGAAATCTGCGCTTTACGCAATTTGCTGCGAAGGTCTGATTTAATGGGTAGCAAATCGATGCCAGAGCCAACCAGCAGAATTTCGATCTCATCGGCTTCAGAAAATAAATTGGAGAAATTATCGACCGTCAAATCATCTGGTGTAGCAACATCCCAGCCATATATCCCGGATGGCAAACACAGAAGACTGCCCTTGTGTGACATGCCAGCAAAACGAAACCCGCCGTTTCCATATGCATCGATCGGCGCACGTTCTGGAAAATGCGCTTCTCTGATTTCTATGCCTTTTTGACCACGCATTTCAGAAATTACTGACCGAAGTCTACCGGCATGGTATTTTCAGTCGCCTTTTTTTCCGCATCAATTTTTTGTTTCTCGTCCTCACCACCAGCAACTTGACCTGGGCGAAGTTTGAACAAAATCAGCAATGGAGCAGCAACGAAAATCGATGAATACGTACCAATGAAGACACCAAAGATCATGGCAAACGTGAAGGATTCAAGAACCGCACCACCCAAGAAATATAAGGAGAACAACGCAAGCAATGTTGTGACCGATGTCAGGATCGTACGTGAAAGCATCTGGTTGATTGACATATCAATCAAATCCGGAATTTCTTTCTTTTTATACTTGCGAAGGTTCTCGCGAATACGGTCATACACAACAACCGTATCGTTGAGCGAGTAACCCACAATCGTCAACAACGCAGCAATGGTCGCTAGTGTAAATTCAAGCTGAAGTATTGAGAAAATACCGATCGTAAATAGGACATCGTGCAAGGTTGCCATAACGGCACCTAAAGCAAATTGCCACTCAAAGCGAATCCATATGTAGGCCATAATCGCCAGCAAGGCAGCTACAACCGAGAGGATACCGGCAATGCGTAGTTCATTAGAAACCGTTGGCCCAACCACCTCGATACGGCGGAAGTCATACGCTTCTTCCAGCACTACTCGCACAAGCGCTTCTGTACTTTGTTCAGCATTGTCACCCGCATCCTGGCTTTCAACACGGATAAGGATATCTTCTGTTTCACCGAATTCCTGTACCTGCACTTCCCCAAGATTTAGCTCTAGTAATTTACCACGGATATCTGCGATTGGTTCTTCTATGGTCGTATCAGCTTTGGCACGAACTTCAAAAAGCGTACCGCCTTTAAAGTCGATGCCGTAATTAAGGCTAACAATGAAGAATAGCAGAACGGAAGCAACAACTCCGATGATACTAAAAGGAAACGCGAACTTGCGGTCTTTCATGAATTTGATGTTTGTCTTTTCAGGTATTATTCCAAACAAGCGTTTTGGAAGCTCTGTCGGGCGTTTGTAACGCACCCACAAGGCAACCAGTAGTCTTGTAAAAGTGTACGCCGTAAAGACAGTCGTTACGATACCAATCGCAAGTGTCACGGCAAAACCACGAACCGGACCAGAACCCAGATAAAACAGAATAATCGCCGCAATCATGGTGGTGATGTTAGCATCCAAAATCGTTGTGAAGGCTGAACGGAAACCTGCATCAAATGATTGAATCAGATTACGTCCATTACGTCGTTCTTCACGTATCCGCTCATAAATCAAGACGTTCGCATCAACCGCCATACCCATGGTTAGAACAATACCTGCAATACCCGGAAGCGTTAGCGTGGCACCGAGCAGTGAAAGTAGTGATACAAGCATGCCAATGTTTGCAATCAACGCAAGGTTGGCGATAACGCCAAGGAAGCCATATGCAACAATCATGAATACCAAAACAAGTATTGCGCCGATAACAGAAGCGTTAAAACCCGCAGCAATCGAGTCTGCACCAAGACCCGGTCCCACTGTGCGCTCTTCCACAAAGTCAAAACTCGCAGGCAAAGCACCAGCACTCAAAAGTACCGCAAGATCATTTGCGCTTTCTGCTGTAAAGTTACCAGATATCTGACCTGAGCCACCAAGAATAGGTTCGTTGATAACCGGAGCGGACAAGACATTTTCATCAAGTAAAATGGCAAATGGACGGCCAACATTCTGACTTGTGAATTCACCAAAAATGCGAGCGCCCTGCCCATTGAAACGGAAGACGACGAGCGGTTCATTGTTACGCTGATCAAAACCAAGCTGCGCGTCTGCCAGATCTTCACCGCGCAGGATAACGCGTCTTTGTAAAAGATAGGCGATAGGTGGATCGGAATCCTCAAAAGCTATGAATGTACCAGAAGGAGCTGAACGCCCACTGTTTAAAAGTTCATTCGGATCTGCGTCATTGCTAACTGCGTGAAAGCTAAGCTTGGCTTCAGCATTGATAAGCGTTTTCAGGCGCGGTATCTCGCTTGCATCAAGACCGGGATATTGAACCAAAATACGATTTGCGCCTTCGCGCTGAACGATCGGTTCCGAAGTACCAAACTCATTAATTCGACGGAGGATAACATCAATCGATTGTGTGATGGCATTTCTAATGCGGCTCTCAATACCTTGTTCCGTAAGCGTATAAAGAAGCTCGCCATTTGAAGGATTGGTTTCCTGAATTTCTACAATGCCTGTACCGTCAAGCAAGCCCCCCTGAACCGGACGTAGAAGTTCACGCATGGACGCCCGGAAAGCGGCCGTCTGAGTTTCATCATTAAGACGCAACAAGACGGTGTTTTCACCACGAGTTGTAGCGCGCCCGCGGATACCGGTTTCACGAAGCTTCCCACGCACATCATCGCGAAGCGTTTCAAGACGTTCCGCAATAAGTTCTTTTTCATTTACCTGCATAAGCAAATGCGCTCCGCCTTGAAGATCAAGACCGAGCGTCATTTTCTCACTTGCATACCACGAAGGAAGGCCTTCTAAGGTCTCGTCATCCAGAAAGTTTGGCGAGGCAAAAAACAACCCAGCAAATACGGTCATCAAAATTGCGGTAATTTTCCATCTGGAAAAATAGAGCATGGGTTTAACCTTATATATGGAGAACTCTATACAAGTTCAATTTTACTTTGCAGGAGCATCACTTTTGACGCGAACTTCAGCAATTAATGCACGAACGACGCGAACTTTTGTGTCTTTGGCGATTTCAACTTCAACTTCATTGTCGTCAATAACCTTGGTTACTTTACCGACAAGGCCACCACCCGTAACAACGACATCATTACGGCGAATGGCTGCCAGAATTTCTTCACGCTTTAAGGCTTGCTGTCTTTGTGGACGAATAAGCAAAAAATAGAAAATTACGAAAATAAGAATGAATGGAATGATTTGGATTAAAAATCCACCAGCACCACCAGCAGCGGCGTCTTGAGCATATGCAGGGGTCACAAACATGTGGGCCTACTCCTAAAACAATTGAACTTTTTCGAAGATCATAGATATGAAAACATTATTAGTTGCATCTAAGCGCAGTTTATATGATTTTCAAGAATCTAAATGACTGTCCCCGAACTTTCGCGGACTATACCCTTCACAAGCACAAATGCAAATAATCAATGAGGCTTTATCTGCTGTTTTGCTAATGCTAAAGCAATTCTATTGGTAACAAGGATATTACAATGTCTGATGATGCAATTACGCTCTTAAATCAAAAGCTTGATCGATTGACAAATGTGCTGGAAAAGCATTTCGGCGGTCACGTGACTGACAATGATTTGAGCTCTGCTAGTGCCTTTGTCTGGCAAGCTGAAAATACCTGGTTACAACCTGTACCCAAGGTCAATCGCGTAAGCCTTGAATTACTCAAGGGAATCGACAATGTTCGCGATATCCTGATCGACAATACAGAACGTTTTGCAAACTCATATGCAGCAAATAACGCGCTCCTGTGGGGTGCAAGAGGCATGGGCAAATCATCGCTCGTCAAAGCAGCACATGCACATGTTTTAAATAAAATTCCAGACAGCAATCTGAAGCTTATAGAAATCCATCGTGAAGATATCGATACTCTTCCCGCACTCTTGGGCATTTTGAGAAATTCAGACTGCAAGGCGATTTTGTTTTGTGATGATTTGTCTTTTGACAATGACGATACATCATACAAATCCTTGAAAGCAGCACTGGATGGTGGCGTTGAAGGACGTCCTGATAATGTTATTTTCTACGCAACATCAAACAGGCGACATCTCTTGCCGCGTGACATGATGGAAAATGAACGCTCAACAGCAATCAATCCGTCAGAAGCAGTTGAGGAAAAAGTATCCTTATCAGACCGCTTTGGCCTTTGGCTGGGCTTTCACAAATGTTCGCAGGATGATTATCTTGCGATGGTATCTGGCTATGTTGAACAATTGGAAATCGACATTACACCTGAGCAATTACGGGCTGAAGCTTTGGAATGGGCAACCACGAGAGGCAGCCGCTCAGGCCGTGTCGCATGGCAATTCGTTCAGGATTTAGCAGGACGTGAAAAGCAAAACACCGCCTGAGCAAGCTCAAGCAGTGTTTTTAGTAACCCCGATAGGGAACCGGGAATACGAATTCTATGCTTTATCCAGCCAAATATTTCTTCGGATTAACTGGCGTAGAATCTTTGCGAAGCTCAAAGTGTAGTTTTGGTCTTCCAGCATTACCGGTTCTGCCCGAACGAGCAATGATTTGACCGCGACGCACATTATCACCCTTTTTGACTTCAAAATCACGGTTATGCGCATAAGCAGAAACCCAGCCGTCGGTGTGACGTACTAGAACTAGCTTGCCATAAGATGAGATTTCCTCACCTGCGTATATGACAACACCATTTTCTGCAGCGTGTACCGCAGTCCCTTCAGGAACTGAAATATCAATCCCTTCGTTCTTGCCATTTGTACCGTTTTCGCCAAATGTAGAAACAACCCTACCTTTAACAGGCCAACGGAAATCGGAAATACCTGTGCGTGCTGGTGCGGGTGTTTTATTATCAACCGTACTAGGCTTCAAAGAGCCCGTTACAATTGGATCAACATTGGCAGGCAATTCTTCTTGTTGCACAGGCTTTACGGAGGCCGTTGTAACTGGATCAACTTTACCGTTTGGAATCTTCAAAGTCTGACCCACACGGATATTGGTACCCGTGAGACCATTCACAGTTTGAAGCGCAGTTACGGTTGTGCCGTTTCTGCTCGCAATTCTGGAAAGACTGTCACCTGATTGTACTGTGTACAAGCCCGAAGATGGCTGAACCGAACCGGTTACAACAGAATAGTCTGGTGTTGTTTCTTTTTCAGGCGGCGAAACATGTGTTTTTGGTACATAACGTTTTTTTACTGCTTCATCCGCAGCACCTGTAGGTGATACAGCAGCATAATCTTGCGGACGTTTAGTCGGTACGATCGCATTAGAAGGACTTGCTTCACCATGGTAGCCAACACTTGCACGCGCTGCACGTGTGTTTGGATCACTATCTGGCGCAGAGACACCAGATGTTTGGGTAAACACATAATTTGGAATAACGATATTTTGCCCAGCACGAAGACTCTCAGAAGGCGCCATATTGTTCACGCTACGAATGGCTGTAACTGGCACACCGTAACGCTTTGAAATATTATATAAAGTCTCACCTCTGCCAACTGAAATTGTCGTTCCACCAGCAGCACTCCAACCATCTTGCGTTGTTGAAGGTGCTGACGCAACAGATACAGCTTTTTGCACAACAGGTTGAGAAGCAACCGCTGCAACAGCGGCTGTTTTTACCGGATCGGTCTTTGGCTGTGGAATATAAACAGGTTGCGATGCAACTTCAGGCTTTGGCGGCACATAAGTTGCAACCTTTTGAGCCACGGCTGGAGTTGAAATTTGAGGCGCTTGGTAAGTCGGTTTTGGCAAAGCAGTCTGCGTAACAGTATTAACCTGAGACAACGACTGGCGAACAGGTTGTGACGAAATACTCTGCGCCTGCGCATAAGGTTTATAGGGCTGAGGCGCATAAACTTGCGGAGCTTGAGGCGCAACATAAGTTGGCTCTGGGTTATGATAAACACCTTGCGGCACTGCACGAGGGGCTACATTTGCAGCGGGCGCCAAACGCCCTCTTGTACTTGCAGTCGTACGACCGTCAACATTACCTGGATATGGATTTTGAACTTGTGCAGCTTGTTGCGGAGTAGCACTGTCATAAAGCGAAGTGTCAAATCTTTCAAAACCAGAACTGCAGCTGGCTACCAACCCACCCAAAAGTGCGAAAGAAGATACTCTGGAAACCATCGCAATGCGATTACTCGATACACTAAAACGCATAATAAATTACTCTAAACACATACTCACTACTGGATGTATTAAAGCGCGTTAATGTTACTGATCGGTTAAGAAGAACATAAAAATTGTAAAAAACGTAACGTAAGGCGGCTTATATGGCTTTCGAAATGCCAGAAATATAAGGTTGCGTTCTCACGGGAAACAAATCCTCTGAATGAAACCTCGACCCCACTTTAGTAAGCCGTTTCATAATTTGTAACTCCCCAGGTTCACCGATGGGGGCAATCATCACACCATTGGAAGCCAGATTATCGATGAATGATTTTGGAACTTCAGGAAACGCAAAATTGGAAACAATACGATCGCTTAAACCAAGTTCCGCTGAGGCTTGGGACCCGTCTATCAATTTTACAAAAACATTTTCTATACGCAATTGGGTGAGCCTGTCTTTGGCTTTGTCGAACAAAGTTCTGAATCGCTCAACTGAAACGACCTTGGTTGCCAATCGTCCCAAGAGCGCTGCTTGATATCCGGTTCCTGTACCCAGTTCTAAAACACGGTGCGATGCATCCACTTCCAGAGCAGCCAGTACTTTGGCAACCATGCTCACCGCAGTCATGGATTGACCGCACTCAATCGGCATTTGGCCACGTGCATAGGCTTCGGTTACATGGATAACAGGGACAAAGTTTCGGCGCGGAATGTCTTCAAACGCTGTCAAAAGTCGATGGTCTGTAATACCGCTTGAACGAAGACGCAGAAGGAACTTTGCAAGTGCTTCACGATTATCACTATCCATGGATTTCCCCAGTCAAAACCAGAATCAGAATTTTTGTTCCAAAACTTTCATAAACGCATCATCGGTTAAATCAAGTTTAAGTGGCGTAACTGAAATACGGTTCTCGCGCAGACACATGATGTCAGTGCCCTCGCGTTGGTCCGGCACATCGCGCCCAAACTTCAACCAATAGTATGGGAAACCACGGCCATCATGGCGCTTTTCCATAAACAGCCCATGCGTAAACGTTCCCTGATTGGTGACACTAACACCTTCAACTTCGTCCGGCATGCAATTCGGAAAATTGATATTGATAAGCGTTTTGGGTGGGAATTCTTCATCCAGGACTTTGGAAATAACACTGGCACCGTGCGCCTCAACATTTTCCCACTTCACATAGCGCACTCCTTCAGCAAAATCATACGCTTGCGACAAGGCAATCGACTTAATGCCAAGTGCTGTTCCCTCAATCGCGCCTGCTACCGTGCCAGAATAGGTCACATCATCAGCAATATTCTGCCCCGAGTTAACGCCCGATAAAATCAGATCAGGCGGCGTATCCATCAGTTCCCGCACCCCCATTATCACGCAGTCCGTAGGTGTTCCATTGACGGCGAAATGTTTGTCAGAAATCTTCCGAACACGCATTGGGTGACTTAGTGTCAGTGAATGCGCAACGCCAGACTGGTCTGTTTCTGGCGCAACAATCCAGACATCATCCGTAAATTCCCTTGCGATCTTTTCAAGAGAAACAAGGCCGCGCGCGTTGACGCCATCATCATTCGTAAGGAGAATTCGCAAGACTTAAGCTTTCTCTATCTTGGTGATACCGCCCATGTAGGGAACCAAACACTCTGGAACAGTGACTGAGCCATCTTCATTTTGATAGTTTTCAAGTACCGCAATGAGCGCCCTGCCCGTCGCGACACCAGAACCATTTAGCGTATGAACGTGATCAATGGTTTTTCCATCTTCGAGACGATACCTGGCAGACATTCGTCTTGCTTGGAAGTCACCACAGACGGAACAGCTGGAAATTTCACGATAAGCATTTTGGCCAGGAAGCCATACTTCGATGTCGTAGGTCTTGCGCGCAGAAAACCCCATGTCGCCCGTGCAAAGCGTCATCGTTCTGAAATGAAGACCTAACTTCTTGAGAACGTTCTCAGCACAATCCAGCATGCGCTCAAGCTCTGCTTCACTCTCTTCAGGTTTGACGATTGACACCAGCTCACATTTGGAAAACTGATGCTGGCGTAACATGCCACGCGTATCCCGCCCTGCAGAACCCGCTTCAGAACGGAAACAGGGTGTCAGCGCCGTTAAACGCACCGGCAGTTGTTTTTCATCCAGAATTTGCTCACGAACCAGATTGGTCAAAGGCACTTCAGCAGTGGGTATCAACCAGCGTCCATCGGTTGTTTTAAACAAGTCCTCAGAAAACTTAGGCAATTGTCCTGTTCCAAACAAGGCTTCATCCCGCACCAACAAGGGCGGCGATGTTTCGCTGTACCCATGTTCGCGCGTATGCATGTCCAGCATAAACTGACCAAGAGCACGCTCCAAACGCGCGATACCTTGTTTCAGAACCACGAAACGACTGCCGGAAAGACTGGCCGCTGCTTCAAAATCCATTTGATCTTCTGAAACCGTAATTTCAAAATGCTCTTTGGGTTCAAACGCTAATTCAGGCTTTTCGCCATGCACGCGATAAAGCGCATTGTCAGCCTCGTCATCACCTTCAGGAACACCATCAAGCGGCACATTGGGAATTGCAGACATCACTTGTGAAATTTCGGCAGCGATGCGGCGCTCTTCTTCCTCTCCAGACTGAATAAAAGCTTTAATATCAGCAACCTCAGCTTTCAACTTCTCAGCCAGGTCTTTATCGCCCTTGCCCACAGCTGCACCAATTTCCTTGGATGCAGCGTTTCTGCGGGTCTGAGCATCTTGAAGTTTTGCAATATGCTCTTTACGAGCGTCATCAAGTTTCAAAAGGTCTTGTGCAGTCGTTGCATTACCGCGCAAGCGCATACCTTCATCAAAAACATTAGGATTTTCTTTTATCCATTTGATATCAAACATATTTACACCAATATATAGGTAGAATTACTAAGGAAATACTCTACGAAACAAGAATTACGACGAAACAACGTCAGTATTATCCGATTCTTCTAAATCTTCACGCTCTTTACGGTTTTTTTCAATACGCCGAGCAGCAATGATTGAAATCTCATAAAGCAGAATAGTCGGCAAAGCCAAGCCAAGCTGACTAACCGGATCAGGTGGGGTCAGAACTGCGGCAGCCACAAAAGCCAATAGAATTGCATATTTACGCTTTTCAGCCAGTGTTTCTGCAGAAACCAGCCCAGCTTTTGCCAATAACGTAATGGCAACAGGAAGCTGAAAGACCAATCCAAAAGCAAAAATCAGAGTCATGATTAAGCTTAAATAACTTCCCACCGCTTGTAAGTTTTGAATTTCCGCAGTGCCATTACCACCAGATTGCTCAAGTGACAGGAAGAACTGTGTCGCTAGCGGCATAATCAGGAAATAAACAAGACAAGCACCAATCAAAAACAATATGGGCGTGGCAACAAGGAAAGGAAGAAAAGCTCCTTTTTCATTGTTATAAAGCCCTGGCGCAACAAACTTGTAAATTTGTGTGGCTATGACAGGAAAAGCTATGAACATCGCGCCAAAGAAGGCAATCTTGATGTCTACAAAGAATTTTTCCTGCAAAGCGGTATAAATGAATTTAACTTCACTTGTCCCTGCTCCCCATTGGTATGGAATAACAAGCAGGTTGAATAATTCAGTTGCAAAATAAAAACAGATCAAAAAGAAAATTGCGATCGCAATGATTGAGTACATCAAGCGCTGACGAAGCTCAATTAAATGCTCCATCAATGGTGCACTGGTGTCTTCTAGCTCATCATCGGTTGTCATGTTGCACTCTTAGCGGTTGCAGGCTTATTGGCAGCTGTTTTTTTAGGCGCTGCTTTCTTGACTGTAGTAGGCTTTTTAGCCGCCGCTTTACGGGGCGCAGCTTTTTTAGTCGCAGGCTTCTTAGCGGGCGCTTTGTTGGCCACAGGTTTTGAGACCGCAGGTGCTTCTATTTCATCTATTTCTTCAATGTCGTCATTGATAACAGACTTATGCGCGTCCAGCGGATCTTGAATTTTCTTGGTAAACTCTTCCATGGAC
>CALFBU010000215.1 GCA_937951455.1 uncultured Rhizobiaceae group bacterium | reverse complement strand
AGACGAGGATTTTTATCCGGAATGCTCACAGTAGGCGCAGCCGGGTTTATTACCAGTATTGCAACGAAAGGCGTCTCGATAGCAAAGGCCGCAGATCGATTTGGTTTCAACGCTGTGCCTGCCAACACTCTGGACGAAATTACTCTGCCTGACGGCTATAAATGGGAAGTGATGGCAAAATGGGGCGATCCATTGTTCGATGATTCCATAGAGCTTGATGAAAAAACCCGAGGTGACGCAAAAAGTCAGGCATTATCTTTGGGAGATAACAATGATGGTATGGATTTATTCGTTAAAGACGGACGGAATATTTTCGTCGTAAACAACGAGTATGTGAACCGTAGTATTATCTTTGGTAATCGTGAAAGTGGGCTTCCTGAAACAAGTGATGATGTGCTCAAGGGTAAAATGGGACATGGCGTTACGGTCATGGAGGTTCTGCGTGACGACGGTGGCTGGCACATTCTGAAAGGCTCTGAATTTAACCGCCGTGTCACACCAGATACCCCCATAGAAATCAGCGGTCCTGCGAAAGGACATGACTTGATGAAAACCTCGCTTGATCCGGACGGTATCATGGCTCAAGGTACCTGGAACAATTGTGGAAACGGGCGCACACCTTGGGGCACCTACCTTGCATGCGAGGAAAACTTCAACGGTTATTTTTCTGCAAGCGATGCATCTTTTGAACAAACGCCAGAACAAAAGCGCTATGGCCTTTCTAGTGAGGATTGGGGTTATGCCTGGGCGAAAATTGATGATCGTTTTGATTTGTTAAAGGAACCCAATGAATGCAACCGCGCAGGATATGTGGTTGAAATTGATCCTTTTAATCCAAATTCAACACCAAAAAAACGTACCGCGCTTGGCCGTTTTAAGCATGAAAATGCAGAGGTCGTTATCGCGGGCAACGGTCAAATCGTCGTTTACATGGGGGATGATGAGCGCGGTGAATTTATTTATAAATACGTCAGCAATGACAGATTTTCTGCTGCGGGTGATAATTCATCGCTTCTTGATGATGGCAAGCTCTATGCTGCGAAATTCAATGATGATTTGAGCGGAGAATGGCTGGAGTTAAATCCTGAGACAACCAGTATGCCGACACAGGCAGACATTTGTATCCACACACGACTGGCAGGATCAAAAGTTGGTGCAACCACGATGGACAGGCCGGAATGGGTGGCAAGCAATCCTAATAAGGCTGAACTTTATTGTGCGCTTACCAATAATAAAAACCGTGGCATCAAGCCCAATGCCGGAGGCCATAAAACACCTGTGGGTGGACCCAACCCGCGCCCTGCCAACAAGTATGGTCAGATTGTACGTTGGATACCTGAAGGTGGCGATCATGTATCAACCAAATTTACTTGGGATCTGTTTTTGCTGGCTGGTAATCCGGCTGTACACAAAGATGACAAGGCTGGTTCAGCCAATATCACGCAAGCCAACATGTTTAATTCACCTGATGGTATTGCCTTTGATAGCAATGGTTTTTTATGGATACAAACGGATGGAAAGTATTCAAATGAAGGTGACTTCGAAGGCATGGGTAACAATCAGATGCTGGTTGCTGATACTGAAACGGGGGAAATTCGCCGCTTTCTGGTAGGGCCTAATGAATGCGAAGTTACCGGTGCCACATGGAGTGCAGACGGTAGAACGATGTTTGTCGGCATTCAGCACCCAGGTGAAAAAGGAAACAGCCATTGGCCTGATGGTGGCAAGTCAATTCCAAAATCTGCAATTATTGCAATTGAGCGGGAGGACGGTGGCGTGATTGGTTGAAATTAAAATCATAAAAAAGGCGGCACATGAGCCGCCTTTTTTATTTAAACAGTTAGTTATCGCGTAGTTCGCGTCTTAGAATTTTACCAACGTTTGTTTTTGGCAGTTCGTCGCGGAACTCTACGTGGGCAGGACGCTTGTAGTTTGTCAGCCCTTTTTTACACCATGCTTTGACGTCATCCTCTGTGAGTGATGGATCGGTTTTGACGACAAAGAGTTTGACGACTTCACCTGAGTGATCATCTGGTACGCCTACAGCGGCTGCTTCCAGAATGTGTTCATGACCCACAGCAACTTCTTCAACTTCGTTTGGATAAACATTGAAGCCGGAGACAAGGATCATGTCTTTCTTTCGGTCAACAATTTTGGTTTGACCTTGCTCGTTCATAAAGCCCATGTCGCCGGATTTGAAATAACCATCCTTGGTCATGGTATCTGCCGTTGCTTCCGGGCGGTTCCAGTAACCTACCATTACCTGAGGACCCCGAATACAAATCTCACCAACTTCACCCAGTGCGACAGGCTTGCCAGCGTCATCTCTAATCGAGATTTCAGTAGAGGGAAGCGGTAAACCGATGGTGCCTGAGAACTTCGTCGCATCGAAGCGGTTAGCTGTTGCAACAGGTGATGTTTCAGAAAGGCCGTAACCTTCGGAAATATTGCAACCTGTAACTTCTTGCCACCGTTCGGCAACGGGCTGTTGAACGGCCATGCCCCCGCCAAGAGTAAGCTTGAGGTTGCTGAAGTCATGCGATCTAAAATCATCATTGTTGAGCAGAGCATTGAATAATGTGTTGAGACCTGGAAACACGTGATACTCAACTTTGCCAAGTTCTTTAACAAAGCCTGGAATGTCACGCGGGTTTGGTATTAGCACGTTATGTGCACCAAGGCGCATGCCCATGATCATGTTCACGGTGAGTGCGAAAATATGATATAGTGGCAGGGCGCAAATATAAACCGGATTATCCGGCACATTGATTACCTTGAGCCACTCATCATTTTGCGCTGCGTTCGAAAGCACATTTGCGTTTGAAAGGGCTGCGCCTTTTGAAACACCCGTTGTACCCCCTGTATATTGCAGGAAGGCGATATCATCATGGTTTAAGTCAGCAGATGACATGGCATGGTTTGTCGACATGACAGATTTGAAACTGTGATGACCTGGCAAGTTCCAGCTTGGAACCATTTTCTTAACTTTGCGAACGACCAGATTTACGATTGCACCTTTTAGTCCGCCCAGCATGTCGCCCATGCTTGTGACGACGACGTGTTCTACGCCCACTTTGGAGCGTACTTGCTCAAAGGTGGTTGCGAAGTTTTCCAAAACAAAAATAGCTTTTGCGCCACTGTCTTTCAGCTGATGCTCCAGCTCTCGCGGGGTATAAAGCGGATTTACGTTTACTACCACATAGCCTGCGCGAAGAATGGCAGGGAGGATGACGGTGTACTGAAGAATGTTCGGCATCATGATGGCGACGCGATCACCTTTTTCAAGGCCCTTGGATTGTAGCCAGCCACCGATGATTTTTGATTTTTCATCAACTTCTGAGTAAGTGATTGATTTCCCCATACAGGTAAAGGCGGTTTTCGCTGCATAGTTTTTGCAAGCGTCTTCCAACAGTCCCGCCACAGAACTGTAAGCAAGCTCAGGTATCTCGTGAGCTACTTCAGGTGGGTATGATTTAAGCCATATTTTTTCTTCGGTTTTTGCAGCTTTTTTAGCAGCCATTTTTTATCTCCTCCAAGATACAGAGAGTCTTCACTGGTTTTGATTATTATTCAAGATCAAACGCGTCTGTTTAATTTCACCAAAATTTGTAATGAACTCTTCCGTTTACGTCAATGGCGGTGAGGATGCATTTAAGTAATTTTGGATTTATCATGCATTTCTGGAAAAGGGACTGTCTTTCAAGCTTAAGCAAACAAGCAAGCCTAAAAGGCAGGCGACAAAAATGAGAATGAAACCTGAATGAAAATCCTGAACGCTGTAAACTCTGGCACCATTGTTTGTAGTTCCATCCCAAAGTCGATCCAATGCATAGCCGACCGCTGGCTGCAGGATAGCACCCGAGGCAACGGTCAGGGAGTTTACAATGCCGGTTACCGAACTGCTGATGTTGGTAGGTGTAACCTCACGAACCAGTGCAAAGGTTACGGTCATGGCAGCGCCGCTCATGCCGATCAATATGAGTAAGCCAACGGTAATCCAAAGTGGCGGTAGGGGCAGGAAGACGATTGCGCCAACGCTTAATGTTCCGATCAAGGAGCCAGCCAAGATGATCTTTTTTCGTTGGCGAATACGGTCTGATAACCAGCCGGCAAAAGGCGCGCCAAATGCCCATCCCAATAGAAGCAGCGACAGAAGAAAAGCTGCATCTGTTTTTTCCAAACCATAAGATGAAATTAAATAGGGTGTTCCCCAAAGACCGCCAAGGGTTAGCATTGGGCCAGACATGGTTGAGGCGACAATGGCGACTTTCCAGACTTCCAGTGTAGAGGCTGCTCTACCCAATCCTTGCCACATGGCTTTCCATGTTTCTTTGGGTGGTTTTATCTCATCTTGTTGAGGTGCTTCTTCAGGTGCATTTCGCACAAAGATCAAAACCAGTATTGCTAGCAGGATACTAAAGCCGCCCAAGCTCCACATGGCTGCGCGCCATCCGTATGTTTCAACAAAAATAGCCAGTGGGCCCGAGGCCACGATGCCGCTGGTCATGCCGAAGAACATGACAAGGCCAGCCAGAAATGCAAAGCGATGGGGTGGAAACCATTTGCCCGCCAAAGCAAGTGAACTTAAAAATCCGACTGCCGAACCGATGCCAATCAGGATGCGTCCCAGATATGCAATTTCGATTGATTGCGCCAAGGCAAAAAGCACAGAACCAATGCCACCTATCAAGAGTGCAGCTGATAAAAGTGCTCGAACGCCAAGACGGTCTATTAATGCACCCAGAGGCACTTGCATCAATACATAAGGATAGAAATACAATGCGGACAATGTACCAAGTACAGCGCCGCTGATAGCAAATTCTGCCATCAAATCATCTACCATGACGCTAGGAGCTACACGGTGGAAAAATGCATACCCAAAGGCAAGGGCTGCAAAAAGCCAGATGAACCAAGCGCGCGTGCTACCCAGTTGCGAACTTTGGTTTTGCTCTAAACTCACTACCCAAGTCGCTTTGCATGCCAAGCAATATGGTCAGCCATAAAACTTGAGATAAAGTAATAAGAATGATCGTAGCCTTCGTGCATGCGCAAGGTGAGGTCAATGTCCTTGTCCGCGCAGGCAGCTTCCAGTAGGGGGACGCGAATGCCTGTTTCAAGAAATTCATCTGATGTGCCCTGGTCTACAAGAATTTCAGGAACTTTGTTACCGTCTTCGATCAGCGCGACGCTATCATAAGCGCGCCATGTGCTTTCGTCATTGCCCAGATATTTGGTGAAAGCGTTCTTGCCCCAATCGGTTTTTGAAGGCGCACAAATTGGTGCGAAAGCTGAAACGGATTTGTAAGTCTCTGGATTTTTCAATGCACAAATCATCGCGCCGTGGCCGCCCATGGAATGGCCAGTGATGGATTGACGCGACATGTCTGCATTAAACTCTTTGGCGATGAGTGCTGGCAGTTCTTGTGTGACATAAGAATACATATTGTAGTTGGCAGCAAATGGCGCTTCGGTACTGTCGACATAAAATCCCGCGCCAGTGCCAAAGAAGTAAACGTCTTCATCTGCAACGCCTTCGCCGCGTGGAGAAGTGTCCGGACATACGATGATAATGCCATGTTCGGCTGCTGCTGCGCGAAACTCACCTTTTTCGGTGACATTGGCATGAGAGCACGTCAGGCCTGAAAGATAATAAAGAACAGGGCAGGGTTTTGTTTCAGCTTGTGGTGGCAAGAATACAGAGAATTTCATTTCACAATTACAAGCCGAGCTGTCGTGGGTTACGACCAGCTGACGGCCGCCGTGGGAAATATTTTCATTGGTAATTTGCATGTGGGTTTCCCTTTAGTCTTGTTCTCTTTTAATCAACCGTGCGACTGACTGGTTTAACATTTCAATCGCTTGCGCCGTCTGCTCTTGAAGGTCGCTTACTCTTGCCAATTGTTCACGGATGTTTGTGACTTCCTCGCTGACGCTTTCTGAAATGGGAGATTTGCCTCGTCCATAAAGCAGCCAAGTCGGGCTAACGCTTAAACACATGGCAAGCATGGAAAGTTTGTTGGCGCGCGGTTCGTCACGATCCATTTCCCAGTTCTGATAGGTTTCCAGCGTAACGGCAACGCGTTGTGCAGCCTCATTTTCATCAAGACCCAGTGCTTCACGTGCGCGCAACATGCGACCGCCCAAAGTGTCATAATCATTGGTTGGATCGAGTATTGTTAAATCGTCGCTCATCAGGCTTCCAGTCTGGTTTTAGAGTGTTCAAGAACTGTGTTTAACCAGTTGTATCAGGCGCTCAAGTTCCTGCAAGAAGTTTGAACGGTCTTTTTGCGTAAAGCCTGCATTATAGGTTTGCGTCTGTTGGCTCTCACGAATGTGTTGATTGATCTCGCGCATCGCAAGCGCCATGCCGATGTTTGCTTCATCAAAAAGCTTGCCATTGGGCTTTAGCGCTTTGGCCTGTTTTTCAAGGCAACGTTTGGCAAGCGGAATATCATTGGTGATGCAAATATCATGTTCGCTGATATTCTCTGCAATCCAGTCATCTGCGGCATCCGCACCTTGGGTTACAATGACGTTCTGTACCATCGGATCACGAGAAGGCCGCAAACCGCCATCGGCGACCTGGATGACTTTAAGATTGTGACGTTCAGCGACTTTGATGATTTCCGGTTTAACAGGGCACGCGTCTGCGTCGACGTAGAGGATCATGTTAATTACATTTTCCTGTCTTTAATTGTTTAGCAAGCTTGTTGGCTTTTTCTTCAGAGCCAAGATTGCTTAGGCGACCATTGCCTTCATATATTGCTGATATGATTTTAGGTGAGATGATTAATTCGCCGCAAACACTGATGTCTATGTTTTTATTTATTTGTGCATAGGTGAATTTGGAAAAGTCGATTTTTTTATCGTCGCTGAATTTGAAAAACACGACATGCTCATTCAGCCTTGAATCAAATGCCGTGTTTATTTCTTCGAAATCGTTTTTAGCAAACTCAAGTGTTTCGCCATCTCCAGAAATTGTCATGACAATTTCCGAA
>CALFBU010000214.1 GCA_937951455.1 uncultured Rhizobiaceae group bacterium | reverse complement strand
GCGATGAATTTATAGCCATCAGGATGAACAGGTGGCGGTGCGTTTTTAATTGAAGTCGTAAGGCTCATGATTTTCCCGCAAATAGTTTCCTGACTGCTATCAGGTTTATGATTTTAACTCAATCGTTGGTTGTTTTCTTGCGCGTTATAATACCAAGTTCATCGCTCTCTCGTGCAGCTCTCAGACGCTCTTCAGCCTCTGTCGCCTCACGTTGTCTGCTCCACATTTGCTCATAAAGTCCTTTCTTCTTTAATAGAACCTTATGCGTGCCACGCTCAACAATTTCACCAGCGCGTAGTACAAGTATTTCATCAGCGGAAACAACCGTTGATAGCCTGTGCGCAATAACGATGGTGGTACGATCTTTTGACACAACATCAAGGGCTGTTTGTATTTCTCGCTCAGTCTGCGTATCAAGCGCAGACGTTGCTTCATCCAATATCAGCACTGGCGGGGCTTTGAGCAATGTTCTGGCAATCGCAACACGTTGTTTTTCGCCGCCTGATAGTTTTAAACCTCGCTCACCCACTTCGGTTTTAAACCCGTCTGGCAGAGACCTGATAAAGTCGCCAATCTGCGCCATCTCGGCGGCCTCTTCGACTTCCCTGTCGCTCGCATTAGGCCGCCCATAGCGTATGTTGTAGGCAATCGTCTCGTTGAACAAAACAGTATCTTGAGGCACCATGCCTATTTTATCGCGTAAGCTCTTTTGCCTGACATCTCGCAAATCTTGCCCATCCACGCGTATCGCACCTTCTATGACATCATAAAATCTGAACATCAAACGCGATATGGTAGACTTGCCCGCGCCAGAAGGCCCGACGATTGCAACGGTCTTACCTGCAGGTACTTCGAAAGAAACATTCTTTAGAATTTTTCGATCTTCATCGTAATGAAAAGAAACATCCTCAAAACGGATAGAACCTTCAGTGATATCCATATCAGGGGCGTTAGGTTTGTCTTTGATCTCCTGATTAACACCCAAAAGTTTGAACATCTCTTCAAGATCAGCAAAGCCCTGTCGTATTTCACGGTAAATAAATCCGATGAAGTTAAGCGGCACGAACAATTGCATCAAGAGCGCATTGATCATGACAAAATCACCAAGCGTTTGCTCACCCGCTTGCACGGCATAAACAGAAAGCAGCATGCAAGTTACCATGCCAAAGCCCATGATGACCGCTTGGCCAAAGTTCAGCCAGGCAAGTGATGTCCAGACCTTTGTAGCTGCTTTTTCATAGCGTGCCATGGAATCACCGAAGCGATTGGCTTCCAGTTCTTCATTGCCAAAATACTTGACCGTCTCAAAATTGAGCAGAGAGTCGATCGCCTTTGAATTGGCTTCCGTATCATTATCGTTCATGTCGCGGCGAATATTGATACGCCAGTCAGATGCCCGAATGGTAAACCAGACATAAGCCCAGATCATGATTGAGATAACGGCCACATATCGCCAATCAAACCAATACCAGATGACCACAGCCATGAAGAAAAATTCAAGAATGGTTGGCAGGCCGCTTAATATCGAAAACCTTACAATCGCTTCAATACCCTTGGTACCACGTTCAATAACTCGTGTCAGACCGCCCGTCCTGCGCTGTAAGTGATAACGCAAACTTAGCGAATGCAAATGACCAAATACAATCGAAGAAAGCTGTCGCACGGCATGTTGGCCTACGCTGGCAAACAGTGCATCACGCACTTGATTAAATGCAATCGATGCAACCCTGCCAACATTGTAAAGGACCACCAGCATGACAGGGGTGAGCAGAATAATGGGAAGCCAGGTTCGAATGCTACCGTCAACGTCCAAGTCGCCCGTCAACGCATCCGTCGCCAACTTGTAAAAATACGGAATAAGCACGGTTACTATTTTGCCAATAACCATCAAGACTGCGGCATAGAAAACACGACGCTTCAGATCAGGCCGATCACTCGGCCACATAAAGGGCCACAGATTGACAAGCGTCCCCATCATGCCACCACGCCCTGCATCAACAAATGGCTTAGTTCCATCGGTAGTAGATTTTATAGTATGCTTGTTTAAAGCACTTGTATCAGTCAATGTTAGCCCCTGACATCGGATTTTTATAAAGCGCACTCATGGCACTTTGTATTTCTTTCAAGGCATCATGGTTCAGCGTGAAGCATGACTTGTTGCCATTTTTTTCAAAGTTGACGATACCTGCGTCTTTTAAGACCGAAAGATGTTGCGAGATCGTTGATTGAGATTGCGAAAAGCATTCGCACATATCAGCACAACAACAACTTTCAAGCGACTTAAGTTCCCGAACAATTTTCAAACGAACGGGATGACCAAGCGCTTTGAGCGCTTCCGCCATTTTTTCAGTTGATTCACAACCGCAAGATTTTAATTTGCGTGATTTCATTAAGCATCTTTATCGGCATTTACCGATGAAGTCAAACTGCAATAAGTTATTGCGATTCTTGCGCCGACTCAGGAACTTTTAAAACTTGCCCTGGATAAATTCTGTTAGGATCCCTGACTTGATCCCTATTTGCCTCAAAGATCGTTGTGTATCTTATACCAGCACCGTAGTTGCGCCTTGCAACAGTCCATAGGTTATCACCACGACGAATGATTACAGCACTTCCAGTTTGAATTTCTTTTTTATCCGACTGTATAGGTTCTTTCTTTTCTAAAGCATCGGGCGTTGTGCTGGACGTTGTTTGTTCAGCCTCATCTTCCACTTTCGTCTCTTCGACTAGAGCAACAGGCTCTTCTTCCTGCGCAAGCTGTTGTTGTGTTTCAACACTAGCAATTTCTTCTTTAGGTTCTGCTTTGAGAGTATCTGCGACCACTTCAGGCTCGTGAACCAGTGTAACTTCTGCCCTTGCCAAAACACTGGCGCCGCCTTTTGTCATGTCCGCGCGGATATCATATCGACCCGGTTTAAGCGCACTTGAACCTTCAAACAAAAAAGCACCGTTTTCTGCCACCTGCGCTGTACCGAGTAGCTCGTTTTCAAGATATATATTAATCGATGTAAGCGGCTCCCCCGTGCCGGCTATAAAAATCTTGCCATTTTCGACATCAGCTGCCTCAATCAAAACGGGCGCCAATGCAGAAACCTCAGTCTTTTTTATCTCAGCATTATCTGTCTCAACTTTAGCCTGTGATTCATCTTCTGGCTTGGCAAGTGTAATTTTGGATTGAGCCGTTGCCGTTACAATCTTTTCTTCGGGTTCAGCCTGATCACTAACAGATTCTTCCTTAAGCTTTTGCAGAATTTGAGTGGGCTTACCGGCCTCTGCCAATAAAACGGTTACTTCGCCTATCGTCTTGGGCTTTGGCACATCGACAAAAGCAAAAGATGAGGAGAGCGATGGCTTGCCTTCTTTTGGAATGACACGCAAAAAGAGTTCATGAGCACCTGGTGTTAACGGCTCATCCAAAACAAACACAAACTCACCCGCTGCGCTAGACGTAGCTTCGGAAAGAACTTTAGCCCCTTCAATAAGTTGAACCAATTCATTTGCCGGCCCCTCACCTGCAATCACTGCGCTGCCATCACGTTCGACACGCACAAGACCAAAGCTTGGCTTAACAGGCACTACTTCAATGGGTGCGACGGGGGCTTCACTCTTGGCATCTGGCTTTATGGTAGAATTGCTTGATGTGTCATCTTGAGAAAGATCAAGCTTAGCAGTTTCCTGCTCTGCCTCTTCTTGCACGGTCTTACCAGCACGACCTGCGCCTGAAACTGTTTCTGAAACAACACTTACAGGTTTGTGACTGGCGGATTGTGTTTCAAATATAGAATACCCCGCAACACCTGCGACTACGACGCCACATGCTGTAAAAAACACTGGTGCTAACCCTTTTGCCATGTCATCTCCTGCAAGTCGCTGTATGTTAACCCATATAAAAGGCTACGATTCGCTTATTTACTACGGCCTTATTAATAGCATAGATGATGAAGGAACCATAGAATGCAATCAATCAAATCAATTTGTGTTTATTGTGGCTCTCAACCGGGAAATGAGCCGGAATTTATCGAAGCCGCCAAAACTCTTGGCACAAGCTTGGCAGAACGTAACATTCGCTTGGTCTATGGTGGCGGATCGCGTGGCATTATGGGAGCGGTCTCCCAATCTGTTCAAGACAACGGCGGCAAGGTTCTGGGTATTATTCCTGATTTCTTGTTACCCAAAGAAGGTGAATGGGATCAGTCATCAGAAAATCTTGAAATTGCCATTACGCACAACATGCATGAGCGCAAGCAGCGCATGTTTGAAGAGTCCGATGCATTCATTGCGCTTCCCGGCGGCATTGGAACGTTGGAAGAAATCGTCGAGATCATCACTTGGGCGCAATTGGGCAGACATCAAAAGCCCATCGCATTTTTAAATACCAATAACTTTTGGCAACCCATGCTGGAGTTAATTAACCACATGAAAACATCAGGCTTCATACACACAGCAAACAAGGTAAACCCGATTGTGATTGATAAGGCAGAAGACGTCATTATCAGGCTCAATTTATAAGATTTGAATGTCATGAAAATTCATATCGCAGCGTTTCTAATGATACTCGTAACACAATCAGCCTCAGCCAGTGATATCTCAGTCCAGCTAGGCCCTCGCCCGTTTTATCTGGTTGATGATATGGACGAAGGCCCTTTGAAGGAAAAATTGAATGCCTGCAAATCGGGCCCTTTCAAAAAGTCCGATTGGTCCATTGGCCACCGTGGCGCACCTATGCAATTTCCTGAACATACGAAGGAAAGCTATACCGCAGCAGCACGCATGGGAGCAGGTATCATTGAATGTGATGTTACCTTCACCAAGGACAAACAACTCATCTGCCGACATGCGCAAAATGACTTGCACACGACAACCAACATTCTCCAAACTGATCTTGCCAACACGTGCAAGTCTCCTTTCAAACCCAAACAGGAAAACAAAAGTGCAAGCGCCGAATGCCGTGCTTCCGAAATTACACTGGCAGAGTTTAGAACATTAAACGGCAAGATGGATGCCGCCAATGGCAACGCAAGCTCAGTTGAAGAATACGTTGATGGAACAGCAAAATGGCGCACGGATTTGTATTCAACAAAAGGGACTTTGATGACCCACGCCGAATCCATAAAGCTGATCAAATCGCTTGGCTCAAAATTCACTCCTGAATTAAAATCACCGGCTGTAGAAATGCCCTTTGAAGGCTACACGCAAGAAATGTACGCCCAAGCCATGATTGATGAATACAAACAGGCTGGCATTCCAGCATCTGATGTATTTCCACAATCTTTTAATCTGAATGATATTTTATTCTGGATTAATATCGAACCGGAGTTTGGCAAGCAGGCTGTCTACCTTGATGCAAGTTATGAAATTGCTGGCTGGTCTCCTATGAAACCGGAAACATGGGCTCATAGCATGTCTGATCTAAAAGCTATGGGTGTCAATTATATCGCGCCGCCAATGTGGGTTTTGGTAACATCTGGAAACGGTAAAATGGTTCCATCAACATACGCCAAAGAAGCCAAAGTTGCAGGTCTTGATATCATTACATGGACTGCAGAACGTTCTGGCCTTCTGAAAGATGGCGGGGGATGGTATTATCAATCCGTGAGCGATGTAACCAACAACGATGGCGATGTCATGAAACTGTTACATACACTTCATATGGATATTGGCATAAAGGGGTTGTTTTCTGACTGGCCTGCGACAACTACCTATTATGCAAATTGCTTTGGATTGAACTAATCCCCCTATCCCCCCTCAGTTCAATCCCTTACTGGACCACCTACGGCAACGAGGTGGTCTTTTTTTGTCTACCGGAGAACATAGACCATGAGTAAATCGCAAGCGCTGTCCAGATCAGGATAAACGCAATAATCTGCGGTGTTTTTAGTTCTTCCTTGAAGATGAATATGCCAATCATAAAAATCATGGTTGGCGC
This sequence comes from uncultured Rhizobiaceae group bacterium, assembly GCA_937951455.1. Taxonomy (GTDB): domain Bacteria; phylum Pseudomonadota; class Alphaproteobacteria; order Rhizobiales; family Rhizobiaceae; genus JAALLB01. The sequence continues at coordinate 587 of CALFBU010000214.1, read as the reverse complement.
AATATATTGCATCATGCCAATGGTCGAAAGTCGCAAGCGTTTTGCCCCATTCGCATAAAGAATAAGTGGCACTGCAGTTGCAGGTCCTGCACATATCAAAAGAAATATATCTAATCCTCCTGTGGACCCGAATGACAAGTCTCCGCTTGCAAACAGCCAGATCATGTAAATAACAGCAATTGGGTAGATCAGGATCACTTCAACCAAAAACCCTTGTGTGGGGCCGACATCAACGGTTTTTCGAATAAGCCCGTAAAGCGCAAAGGTAAGTGCCAGAGAAAGACTGATCCAGGGCAAAACACCCTGCATGACGGTCAAGATTAACACCGCTAGAGCCGCAAGAAGGATAGCAACTAGTTGCGCCTTGTTAAACCGCTCACGCAAGAATACAACGCCCATGGCAACACTCATCAGGGGATTGATATAATAAGCCATGGCCGCTTCAAGCGTGCGATCAACCGCAATCGCCCAGATAAAAATGCCCCAGTTAAAACTGATCATAAGGGAGGTAAAAAATAGAATACCCAGCTTTCGTGGAGACTTAAGTGTCGGTAAAATATCACTTGTACGCCCCATAAACCACAAAA
>CALFBU010000213.1 GCA_937951455.1 uncultured Rhizobiaceae group bacterium | reverse complement strand
TAGCGAAAGGAACTTAAGAATGAATTTTTCCAAACTCTTTTTAACACCATTGATGGCTTTGGCGCTTGCCTTGCCAATTGCTACAACTTCCAGTGTCGCAACAGCAGAAGCTGGCCACAAAAGCCATAAGCGTGCGGCGATTATTGCGGGTGCCATTATCGGTGGCGCTATCATTTATAACCATCACAAGCGTAAGAAATACAAACGCCACTATCGCAAGTCATATGGACATGGCCACTATCGTGCCGGTCACAGATATGGTCACCGTTACGGCTACAAGCGTTATCGCTATGGTCATAGACATGGCTACAGACATGGATATGGTTATCGCACTCGTGGATATCACCGCAGACTGTATAAATAACACACAGGTTGTAATATGAAATGAACACCCGTCTTTTGGCGGGTGTTTTTTATTGGCTGGCTTTGGTCTCTGCCTTTCTGGGCATGAGTTCGACCATCAGGATTGCCACGAAGATTAATCCGCAGCCCACATAACCCAAATTTAGCAATCGTTCGCCAAGGAAGAACGCGCCGAACATTGCAGCAAAAAGACTTTCCGTAGAGATGAGAACAGCTGCAGCACTTTCTGACGTGTAGCGTTGTCCCACGGCTTGCAGCGTAAAGCCCAGACCGCCTGCAAAAAGACCCGCATATAAAATCTCAGGCACAGCGCCGGAAAGTTGAGTAAGTGATGGAATACTTTCTCCCAGTCCAAAAATGCTAGCTATGGCAAAGCTTATAAATGCAAGGAATGAGGTTACAAAAAACTGGAGGGTTGCCATGGTTACGGGCAAGTCTGTCTTTTGCCCCACACGACCGGTTAAAATTACATGTCCAGCCCAAAACAATGCGCAGATAATGATGAGTATGTCACCGCTGTTTAAGCTTGCCAAATTGCCGCCGCTTAGCAGGTAGATACCCACTAATGCGAGTATTGAGGCTGGCCAAATGATGAAAGGTTGGGAAACGCGTAGTACGCTTATCATGATGATCGGCACGAGAATCACATAAAGCGCAGTTAAAAAGCCTGCGTTGGTCACACTGGTTCCGATCAGGCCAACTTGCTGGAAAGCCATGCCCAAAAAGAAGGCTAATCCAACCATGAAGAACGACCCTTTGAAGCGTAAAATTTCGCCAGACATGTCGGTGATATTTTTACGCTTCATTTCCATATAGGCAAAAGGCGCAACCGCGAAGCCTGCCAACATAAATCGCATGGCAATAAACAGCATGGGCCCGATATCGTCCATGGCGGTTTGTTGTGCAACAAACCCCATGCCCCAAATGGCACCTGCTAAAAGAAGAAGAAAGTTCGCAGTGGTGCGGGACATGAAAGATACTCTTGATAGAAATTACAAAAGCGGTAACAAACTCAATTGTTGTTGCCAAGTAGAATTATGATTACGCGAGCCAATCACTGTCTTCGCGCACAAGTATGATGGTGGGTCTATCAGCTTCAAAAGCATTGCTGACAGCAAGGCTTAGAGTCTCAAGCGATGTTGGTTCGATTGCGAGGCAGTGCATGGCTTTTGCAAGTGCCATATAGTCTGGCGACAGGCCATCCACAGCGATGCGCGGCACATTTGCCTCTCGCATGTCATCGCGGATTTGTTTGTAACCATCATTGTGCCAAAGGATGAGCGGAAGCGGCAGTTTTAATTCTGCTGCGGTGACAAATTCCTGTACTGTGAACATCGTGCCACCATCCCCTGCAATTGCTAAAACTGCTCTCTCGGGGTGTGCAAGTTTTGCGCCGATTGCATTTGGAAAAGCAAAGCCAAGCGCGCAATATCCGGCTGCGTAATGCCAGCACCTTGCCTCATCAATTTGAAAACCGAAGGATGCGGTGTAGCTCATTTGCGTTGCATCCCCCATGACAATAGCATCGCGGGGAAGGGTGCTTTTAAGTTGCTCAAAAATCTTGATGTGTTTTTCTTCAGAAGGATTAAGTGTGGTTTTAAAAGCCTGTTTGGTTGTTGCAACACGCTTATGTTTTTCAGTTTGGTCATGTTGGACATCAGACAAATGCGCGATCATACCTTCAACTGCGGGGGCTGCATCGCCTAAAATTTTAAGCTCAGCCGCATAGTGGTCTTCAAGTTTTGATGGGTCGATATCAAGGCGAATGAGGGGGCAATTTATTTCAAGCTTACCGATATAGTTATCCGTCTCCGAAAGCTCTGTCCCAATAACCAGAACCAGGTCAGCTTTTTTTAATAAAGCTTGTGATTCAGGTCTGCAGATTGAACCACCAAGGCTCAAGGGGTGATTTTCCGGCATGATGCCTTTGCCAGCGTTTGATGAAATGACGATTGCGCTGGTGCGTTCTGCCAGTGTTTTGATATCACAGCCAACTGCACCGCCGCCCACCAGTATGAATGGATTATCAGCATCCTTCATCATTGAGGCGGCTTGTTCCAGCTGTTCAGACTTGGCTTGAGGGCGCGCTTCAGGTTCTATCGTCTTCCAGTTGTAGTCGATGTAGCTTGCCAAAATGTCTATTGGTATTGCGATATGCACAGGACGTGGTCTTTTGGATGCAAAGATTGAAAATGCTTCGGCAAGCAATTTGGGAACGTCTTCCGGTTTTCTGGCTAATTCGCTTAATGCGCACAAAGGGCGTGTGACTGCATTGAGGTCTGTTACTTCATGCAAAGCGCCATGGCCTTTTCCCAAGCCGTCAGAATGCGCTTCTGCCGAGATCAACAAGAGCGGAATTGAATCTGCATAAGCTTGTCCAAGAGGTGTTGTTGCATTCGTCACGCCTGGGCCGGATATGGTTAGACAAACTCCCGGTCTGCCACTGGAGCGCGCGTAGCCATCTGCCATGAAGCCTGCGCCCATCTCATTGCGGGCGTGGATGTGCCTAATGGTTGAATCGTCTCCAAGGCCGCGGCAAAAATCGAGGGTATGGACGCCCGGAATTCCGAATATCGTATCAACGCCGTACTCTGCCAACAGTTTAAGGGTTGCTTCGCCAACGCTGATTTTTGAACTGCTCATGATACGCCTGCCTTTTTTGAGTGCAGACCAACCTTATCAATGACCGCCGCTAAAAGAACCTGTCTTTACGGAGTAATCCACGACCAATTCATAGTCCGGATCATCATCAGCATCGACGATGAGTTGGCCAGCTTTGTTGAGCAATCTATGGCAATCCGGGGTAAGGTGACGTAATTGAATTTCCTTGCCCTCAGCCTGATATTTTATCGCCAGATCTTCGATTGCCTGAAGCGCTGATTGGTCGACCACACGGCTTTGCATGAAGTCAACGATCACCAGCTTTGGGTCACCTTTCACATCAAAGAGTTCAGAAAAACCATCTGTTGAACCAAAGAAGAGCGGGCCCTCAATCTGATAAACACGCGCACCTTCAGCTGAAGTATAGGCTTTTGCATGAATGCGTTTTGAAGCGTTCCAGCTATAGGCCAGTGCGGATACAATCACGCCTACTACAACGGCAACTGCCAGGTCACTCATGACGGTTACGACGGTCACCAAAATCATGACCAGTGCATCGGTAAGCGGGATGCGGCGCAGAATTGTCAGCGACTGCCAGGCGAATGTCCCAATCACCACCATGAACATCACGCCGACCAGAGCGGCCAGAGGAATTTGTTCGATTAAACCTGAGGCGAACATGATGAAGACCAATAGGAATAGAGCTGCAGAAATGCCTGAAAGACGTGTGCGCCCGCCTGACTTTACATTGATCATGGACTGACCAATCATCGCACAACCGCCCATGCCACCGAAGAAGCCTGTGACCGTGTTTGACACGCCTTGCGCGATACATTCTTGCGAAGCACCGCCGCGCTTGCCTGTAATCTCGCCAACGAGGTTCAAGGTCAGAAGACTTTCAATCAAGCCGATGGCTGCCAGAATCAATGCGTATGGAAAAATGATTTTCAAGGTTTCAAAGGTAAGCGGCACCATTGGAATGTGCCATTGTGGCAGGCCGCCTTCAATGGATGCGAGATCGCCCACAACGGGCACGTCAATCCCAAAAGCGATGACGCCAGCGGCGACAATGCCAATGCCCGCCAGTGGTGCTGGCACAACGCTGGTAATTTTGGGAAATACCCAAATGATGCTCATGGTCAGGCATACGAGCGCCAGCGTCAGGATGAGCGGAATGCCATCCATCCAGACTTGTGTGCCATCAGGGCCAGTCGTTTTAAACTGCGAAAGCTGGGCCAGAAAAATGACGATTGCCAAGCCGTTTACAAAACCCAGCATAACAGGGTGGGGAACAAGTCGAATGAACTTGCCTAGCTTAAATATACCGGCCAGAATTTGCATGATGCCCATCAGCACGACCGTTGCGAAAAGATATTCGACGCCGTGCACGGCGACAAGCGAAACCATTACAACAGCAAGGGCGCCCGTTGCTCCCGAAATCATGCCAGGACGACCGCCGAATATGGCTGTAATCAAACCCACAATGAAGGCTGCGTATAGACCGACCAAGGGTTCAACGCCTGCCACAAATGCAAAGGCCACAGCTTCCGGCACGAGCGCCAGTGCCACGGTTAATCCCGATAGAACTTCAATTTTTACGCGTGAAGGCGTGAATGTTTCAATCGCAGCGCGTCTGTTTTCGCCACTCGAAATGCGTTCAGCAAATGCTGCAAAGGTGGATTTTACCATGTATAGCTTTCGGGGATTAGTTGTTTTCTAACATGCAAATAGATGGGTTTGGACCATTTGGCTAGGGGAAATATAGGCAATGGCTTATTCTACACCAGATACTCTCAGCAACATGCCTTCACTATCATCGGTGAGCAGCCAGAGTGCGCCGTCGGGGAAGCTTCTCACATCTCTAATTCGACCATATTCGCCCTCCAGAATTTGCTCTTCATGGATGACTTTGTTGTCCTTGATTTCAAGTCTAGATAAAAGTTGATCTTTAAGCGCGC
>CALFBU010000212.1 GCA_937951455.1 uncultured Rhizobiaceae group bacterium | reverse complement strand
ACGTCAATGTTGGCACGGTTTACAACAGTTCTCATCGCAAAACTAGAATTAATTCTCAATATACCGGGCAAGGTTGAGAGCCAGTTTTTATGTATATATTCAAAGTGTTCCATGTCGTTGGCGTTTACACGAATAACGTAGTCATGCTCGCCTGACATAAGGAAGCATGCAACGATGTAAGGGCAGTTTGAAACGGCAATTTCAAACTCTTCATAGTCTGCGCCGGATTGTCTATCCAAAGTGATATGCACAATAGCTGTTATAGTTTGACCCAATGCTTTATTTGAGATTACCGCCTGATAACCTTCTATCGTTCCTGACTTTTCAAGGTTTTCGACCCGCCTTGAACAGGCAGAAGGGGAAAGACCAACACGGTTTGCAAGTTCCAGATTGGGCATACGGGCGTTATCTTGTAGTGCTACAAGAATCGAAGTATCAATCTTATCGAGCTTCATATTTGCAATTATTTCCATTTTTACAAAATTAATTGCAATAAATCATCGTATCACATCGTTTTCAAGCGTTAATTTGCAAGGACATCTATCTGTTTTCGCCGTATGCTTTTCTTGTTTGAGTGCATTGAATGGGAGAAAAATATGCGCATTGGGGTTCCAAAGGAAATTAAAGACAATGAATTTAGAGTAGGGGTAACACCTGGCTCTGCCCGTGAATACGTCGCGCGCGGTCACGAGGTTTACGTCGAGAAAAATGCGGGCGCTGGCATTGGCGCTGATGACGGTGCCTATGAGGCGGCTGGTGCCAAGGTTTTAGATACTGCAAAAGAAGTGTTCGATATCGCTGAAATGGTTGTGAAGGTAAAAGAACCTCAACCAAGTGAATGGGTTCAATTACGCGAAGATCAAATTCTATACACTTATTTACACCTTGCGCCAGATCCTGCTCAAACTAAAGGATTGATAGACTCAGGGTGTACTGCTGTTGCGTATGAAACGGTTACGGATGATGACGGTGGATTGCCGCTGCTCGCTCCTATGAGTGAAGTTGCAGGACGTCTTGCCATACAATGTGCAGCTACTGCTCTTCAAAAGCCAAATGGCGGGTTAGGGCGCTTAATGGGCGGCGTGCCAGGTGTGTTGCCAGCCAAGGTCGTTGTGATTGGTGGCGGCGTTGTAGGAACGCATGCTGCCAAGATGGCTGTAGGCTTGGGTGCTGATGTTACCATATTGGACCGATCACTACCGCGTATGCGTGAACTCGACGATATATTTGGCAATACTGCAAAGACGCGCTACTCAACTGTAGAAGCGGTAGAAGAAGAATGCCTTGCTGCTGATACGGTGATTGGTGCTGTTCTTATTCCAGGTGCAGCTGCGCCAAAGCTTGTTAGTCGTGAAATGCTTTCGCGAATGAAGCCTGGTTCAGTTCTGGTTGATGTTGCGATCGATCAGGGCGGTTGTTTCGAAACCTCAAAAGCAACCACGCACTCAGATCCAACTTACGTTGTAGATGGTGTCGTGCATTACTGCGTTGCAAATATGCCAGGAGCGGTGCCCTTAACTTCATCGCATGCACTTAACAATGCGACGCTGCCTTTTGGTCTGGCTTTGGCTGAGAAGGGTATACATGCAATTGTGGAAAACAAGCATCTGCAGGAAGGCCTTAATGTCCATAAAGGTAAAATTACGAACAAGGCGGTTGCTGAAGCCTTGGGCATTGAAATGATTGCGCCGTTAGAAGCCTTAAAGGTGTAGGTGACAGTTATAGAATAAGCTCTCTCGCTTGCGAAAGGTGGGAGAGTATTTTTATTGCCATTCTGTTACTTCGACATCCTCGGTGGAAACAGGTGAAAAACCGAAACGCTGATAAAGTTGTAAAGCGGCAGGATGATCAAGGGTATTGGTTTGAATTTTGACTTTTTCAGGTTTGTGTAACCAAGCCGCACTGATGGCTGCGTAGGTAAACCATTTGCCCAAACCTAAGCCTTGATAGTTTTTACCCATGCCAAAATATAAGATTTCAATTGAGGCTGGATGTTCTTCCTTGTTTAATTCAAAGAATCCTGCGGGACAGCCATCGGCATACAATATGCTGATCTCCGTATTTTCATGATTGATGATTGAATAAAGTGCTGCGTCATTGAGGTTTCTTCTATCCTCCCAATGATGTTCTTTGCCAACCAGCTCGTATAGATAACGGTAATAGTCTACGGGAATGTTTTCAGCTCTGATCAAAGCAATCATTGGGCGCGTTGGAACGGGTACATTCCTGACTGGCGCAGCGCTCATTTCCAGATGCGTTACATGCGCTTTGAGTTTTCTTGCGTTTGTGTGATCGTTGTCATTTGTCATCGCTGCTTATTTCCGGACCATCTGGGCGGCCCCATTCTGCCCAAGAGCCATCATATAATCTTGTATTTTTACGGCCACTTTCGTGTAAAGCCAGCGTTAGTATAGCTGCTGTCACACCAGAGCCACAAGTCGTGATGACTTCACTGTCTGGATAAATCAGCATCTCATGGAAAATTTTATTAAGTTTTGGAACCTCAAGCAGTTTTCCATTTTCTATCAAATCACTTGCGGGTAGGGAGAGTGATTTGGGTATGTGACCACTACGCATACCCTCACGTGGCTCAGGTGCGGTGCCTTTAAAGCGATCATTTGGCCTCGCATCAAGCGTAATAGCACGGCCATACTCGATGTTGTTTTCGACATCCTTGCGGCTTGCTACCTTGTTGTGCGCCAAGTGGGCTTGGAAAATTGATTGTCTGGGTTGGTTTGGTATGCCTCTTTCTACAGGCAGGTTTTCAGTTTTCCAAGTGTCGAAACCACCCTCCAGTACCTTCACATTTTGCGCGCCCATTACTTTTAATGTCCACCATACGCGCGGTGCGGAAAACATACCTGGTCCATCATAGACAATAATGAGTTTGTCGTGGCTAAGGCCTAGAACGCCCGCTACCTCAGCAAAGACCTCCGGATGCGGGAGCATGTGAGGTAAATCGGTATCTGGGTCTGCTATGGCATCAATATCGAAGAATACAGCGCCAGGAATTCTCGCGATGCTAAATTCTTCTTTTGCATTTCTATTTTGTGAGGGAAGATACCATGAGCCATCAACAAAGCTGACATCAGGATTGCTAAGCCAATTAAGCGTATCGCGCTGTGATATGATGTTTTCAGAAGCCATGAATAAAATCCGTTAATATGCAAATAAGCTATACACTTAAATGCAGGGCTTTGATTGATTATCAAGTTGCATGATGAATAAACTATAACGATGGTTATGACTTTACTAACTTTATGCAGGTTTATGAAATAAATCGTAATCGAAAACGCCGGTTTTCTTTTCCCTTTTTCTCGATTTTAGCAATATGCATTTCACCAATTTCGCCTGTTTCTGTCACATGCGTTCCACCGCAGGGCTGACTATCGATGCATGCATTCTCGCCGATACAAACCAAACGAATTTTTCCAATGCCCTTGGGTGGTCTGACATTTTTGGATTTCACGATTGAGGGATTGGCGTTTAGTTCTTCTTCAGTGATCCATTTTGTATAAACTGGATGATTTTCCTCAATCAACTGCAACAGTTTTTCTGTCGTCTCTTCCTTGCTGACACTAGTTTGCGACAGGTCGAAATCGATACGGCTGTTATCCGTATGAACTGCAGCGCCTGTAATCGGATAGGGGCAAATGACGCTTAATAAATGACAAGCTGTATGCATTTGCATGAGTTTATAGCGATTTTCCCAATCAATATGACCGACAAGCGTTTCTCCTTGTTTCAAGCCATGGCTTTTATCTTCGGGAACAAGTAGAATTTCCTGTTTGCTTTCGCCATAGACTGTTGTTTCAATATTTATGTGCGACCCATCTTCACGTTCCAAATGACCTGTGTCACCAGGTTGCCCGCCGCTGGTGGCATAAAAATTGGTCTGATCAAGAATGATGCCACCTGTTTCAGTAATTCCAAGTACCTTGCTTTCGCAGGCGGTTAAATATGAATCCTCAAGAAAAGCAGGTTTTGTGATGAGAGCCATGCAGCTTAATTTTATTCGTTATATTCAACAATCGGAAGATCGAGTTTCGTATCATCTTCAAGCCAAGCTGGTACCTCAAGGTCTTTAGAACGCAAAAAGGCAGGGTTGAACATCTTTGACTGATAACGACTGCCAAAATCACACAGGATGGTTACAATCGTGTGGCCTGGTCCCAGTTCCTTCGCCATACGAATGGCACCTGCAACGTTAATACCAGTAGAGCCGCCCATGCAAAGGCCTTCATGCTCCAAAAGGTCAAAGGCAATCGGGATGGCTTCGCTGTCAGGGATCTGGAAAGGCATGTCAGGCGTGAAGCCTTCAAGGTTTGCTGTAATGCGTCCTTGTCCAATGCCTTCGGAAATTGAACTTCCTTCAGATTTTAATTCGCCATTTTTGTAATACTCATAAAGCGCGGCGCCCATCGGATCAGCCATGCCGATTTTAATGTCTTTGTTATGCTCTTTAAGGCCTGCGCTCACGCCTGCAAGCGTTCCGCCTGTACCGACTGCTGCAACGAAGGCATCAACTTTTCCGTCCGTCTGATTCCAGATTTCTTGTGCAGTCGTTCGAATGTGCCCGTCGCGGTTAGCTACGTTATCAAACTGATTAGCCCAAATGGCACCATGGGCTTCTGTTTTTGCAAGTTGATCAGCCAAGCGACCTGAGAGTTTCACATATGTATTTGGATTGCGATAAGGTAGAGCAGGGACCTCGACCAGTTTTGCACCCATCAAGCGCAGTGTATCTTTTTTCTCTTTGGCTTGGGTTTCAGGAATAACGATAACTGTCTTGTAGCCCAACGCATTTGCGACGACGGTAAGGCCAATCCCTGTATTACCTGCTGTACCCTCAACAATTGTGCCACCTGGTTCAAGTTTTCCATTCTTGATAGCATCTTCGATAATGAACAAACCGGCACGGTCTTTAACCGATTGACCAGGATTCATGAATTCTGCCTTGCCCAGTATTTCACAACCTGTCTCTTCAGATGCTTTTTTCAGGCGGATAAGCGGTGTGTTACCAATTGCGTCGATAGTGCCTTTTTTAATGCTCATCGTGGAACTTTCATTGAGTTATAGCTTTATACACCCTAGAGAAAGCGACATTTTCTAGCAAGGTATTGAAGTTTCTGAAAAGTGATAAATATGTGTAAGTATTGCATTTTATGGTGGCTTACAGAAATTTCATTCTATCAAAACATGAAAGTTTACAAATGACATTTACCGCAAAACCTAAGGATGGCGCTGTTTGGATTACGGGTGCGAGTGAAGGCATAGGCAAATCAGTTGCGATACAAATGGCTGACGAAGGATATAAAGTATACATTTCTGCGCGTTCAGAAGATAAACTGGAAAAAATTGCTTCCGATTATTCAGGCAAGGGGGAGATCATTTCTGCGCCATTGGATGTGACCGATCGTGATGCCAATCTTAAATGTGTTGAGCGCATTGTCAAAGAGGCTGGTACCTTAGCAATTTGTGTTTTAAATGCGGGAACGTTTAAACCTGTTCGCGGCAATGATTTAAAGTTCGAAGATTTTGATTTTACCCATTCAGTTAATATTGACGGTGTTATTAATGGATTGATACCAGCAGTTGATGCCATGAAGGAAGCAGGGCAAGGACAGATTGCCATTGTTTCATCTGTTGCAGGATATGGCGGACTACCAAAAAATGGACCTTATGGATTATCCAAAGCTGGACTTATCAATCTTGCTGAGAGTTTAAAGTATGATTTTGATAAAATGAACATCAAAATACAGCTGATCACACCTGGTTTTATTGACACACCATTGACTGAGAAAAACGATTTTCCGATGCCATTTCTCATGCCTGTAGAAAAGGCAGCCGAACGTGTTGTGCATGGTTTGGAAAAACCAAATTTCGAAATCACATTCCCACGCCGTTTCACCTACATGCTGAAATTTATAAACCTATGGTGTTACCCAGTATATTTCTGGCTAGTTCGCAAAATCACGGGCGGTTAATAACTAGGTTTAGTTTTCAACTGTGTTTGTAAAACATCTGCCTTACGTCAATGGACTGCGTTGAAAAGCCTGCTTCGCAATAATGGAAATAAAACTCCCACATGCGTTTAAAACGTTGGTCAAACCCAAGTGCCTGAATTTCTTCCCATTTCTCCCAAAATACCAAGCGCCATTCTTCAAGTGTCCTAGCGTAGTCTTTTCCAAAAATACGTTCTTTAGACAACATCAAGCCGTGTTGATTGGTGACTTTTGATAAGGCTTCAGGAGAGGGCAACATGCCGCCCGGAAAGATGTAGCGTTGGATGAAGTCTGGGCGTCTTCGATAGTCTTCAAAGGCTGCATCGCGGATTGTGATGATCTGCAAGCCAGCAGTGCCACCCGGTTTCAAACACTGATTTATCGTTTCAAAATAGGTTGCCCAATATTCTTCACCGACCGCCTCAAACATTTCAATGGAAGCCACGTGGTCGTATTTTCCAGTTTCATCACGATAGTCTTGAAATTTGAACGTTACGCGATCCGATAGACCAGCTTTATCAATGCGCTCTCTTGCGTAATCCAATTGTTCTTTAGAGATTGTTAGTCCGGTAATTTTTGCACCATATTCACGCGCCACATACTCTGCGAAACCGCCCCAGCCGCATCCAATTTCCAAAATATGGCTGTCTTTCGTAACGCCCATATTGTCCGCTAAATATTTATATTTGGCGTCTTGTGCGGTTTCTAGCGAATTTGCACCATCTTCATAAATTGCAGACGAATAGGTCATGCTGCTATCGAGCCAGAGACTATAGAAGTCATTGCCCAAGTCGTAATGCGCAGATATGTTTTTTTGTGAGCCGCTCTTGGTGTTTTTGTTAAACCAGTGACGCACGCTTTCCATAAAGTTGATGACAGGACTTTGGGAGGCTACATCGCCATAAATCGAACGGTTTACCAGAAAAAACTCAAGCATGGACGTCACATCCGGGCTATCCCAGTCATTGTCCATATAACTTTCGGCAACACCAATCGTGCCGCTTAGCGCTACCTTGCGGGGTAATCTCCAATTATGTAGGTGAATTTTTGCAACTGGCCCTGAATGGCCTGACGTGAATTGAACGGATTTTCCGTTAGGAAATCGAATAAATAGTTTGCCGCTTTCAATGCGCAAAAGCAGCTTGAGAAATTTTCTGGCAAACCATGGTAAATTGCCTTTTTGATCTGCAAAGTTTGCTTCGTTGATCAAAATTGCATCATCGAAATCAGTTTCTAAACCAATAGTATTTACGGCTGATTTCATTCTTTACTCACCTGCAACAATTTTATTATCTTGTTTTATATAACTTGGTTTAACGGGTGGGGCAGGTCTTTTCGTTAGTTTTACACCTTTAAACCACAAGATAAGCGCCTCAAAATGAATGCCAGCCGTAATTTTCCAAGTCAGGCCAAGCGTTTTTAGCATTCCCAGCATAAGATTTTTTGAATTTAGCGCCTTGTGTTTTCCAGAAAATGTTGCGGAAAGTATAGGGCCTGTTTCATCATGTTCTAATATGCGAACTTTCAAGGCCTCATTAGGAGCTTGAATGCTAAAATCATATCGCAGATTCATATCCAAGAATGGAGACACATAAAAACATTTTTGCGCGGAGTTCTTGATAGCTGGTATCTTTTCCTGATCTTCGGAGACTTTAGCTACATAGGAGTGTGTCTCGCCAAAGGTATTGTTGACCTGATAGACGAGGGCGATAACCTCATCATTTTTGTCATAACAAAAGTATATCGAGAGTGGATTGAAGGTGTAGCTAAAGACCCTTGGATTACACCAAAGCAAAATCTTGGCAGGTTTTTCTATGTCACCCTTTAAAAGCAGATTGTTGATGTAGTCTCTAAGTGCTGAGCCATCACGTACACCATGATCTTTTTCATGAAATGAAATTAAGGCAGCCGAGTTTACGCCAAATAAAAAGCTGCTTCTTTTTGCTTCCTGATATCGATCCAAATCTATAACCAGCGAAAAAATATTGTAATTGAATCTATGTATTTTGGGTTTGAGGCGAGCATGTGTAACCTTACCAAAGTAAAGACTTGCTGCTGGTTTTGATGCTACTTTATTCTTTGTATTGGCGGTCGTCATAAGACTACTCCGCAGCTTCCATGGTAAGCGTGTTTTCGTTTGCGATTTCCTGTGAAGGATATTTTGGCTCTTCCCATGGTACTATACCACCAAGGGCTCTCGCAACTTTTAAACCGGATTTTAAGCCATCTTCGTGAAAGCCGAAACCTGTCCAGGCACCGCAGAACCAGATTTTGTTTGTACCTTGAATGGTATCAAGGCGGTTTTGTGCATTAATCGCAGCGGTGTCAAAAAGAGGATGTGCGTATTGATAGCGACCAAACGTTAGCGATTCATTCGGTTCTTTAATGGGGTTAAGGGTCACGTAAAGCGGATATTTTTCATCAATGTTTTGAAGCTTGTTCATCCAGTAGGTAACGGAAACATCACGATCATCAAGCACGTTCTTATTGCCGATATAATTCCACGCAGCCCATGCCTTTTTTCGCTTCGGCATCAAGGATTTGTCCCGGTGCAGCCATACGTCATTCTGGACGTATTGAACGTTGGATAAAATATCTTTCTCTTGTGTGGAAGCATCGCTTAATATTTTAAGCGTCTGGTCAGAATGTGAAGCCATGACAACTTCGTCAAACATTTCTGAACCACCGTTAATGTCTGTGACTAAAACACCATCGTCAGTGCGTTTCACACTGACTACTTCGCAATTAGTCTTGAATTCAGCGTTGGTGTTTTCTTTCAGTTTTACAATATAATTTCGACTGCCATTGGTGACAGTTCGCCATTTTGGTCGTTCACTTTGGATTAGTGAGTGGTTTTTCATGAACTGGATTAGACTTTCCGCAGGAAATTCCAACATTTTTGTTGAGGGCGTAGACCAAATCGCAGAAGTCATCGGAACCAGATAGTCGTTTTTCAAACGTTTCGAAAATCCGGTCTTATTGAGATAATCATCAAATGTCAGCCCGCATAGCGCGCCGTTTTGGAGATCTTGTCTTGCTCTTTTGTTGAAACGAAAAATGTCTCTTAACATTTTCAGAAAGCCTGGAGAAAATATGTTTGTAGGTTGAGCGAAAACGCCAGATAGTTTTTTCCCGCCTTTCCACTCAAGCTTGCCATTATCCAGAGAAACAGAAAATTCCATATCCGAAGGCGAAGTATCCACCTTTAAATGATCGAAAAGCCTTATGAGGTTTGGATAATTGTTTTCATTATAAACGATGAATCCTGTATCGACCGGAATGGTTTTGCCGTCAAAGTCCACGTCAACCGTAGCCGTGTGGCCACCAAGACGTTCTCTTTTTTCGAATACTGTAACATCGTGTGCCTTAGAAAGTGCCCAAGCTGCTGAATTGCCCGAAATACCTGAGCCGATTACCGCGATTTTCATTTAACTTTGCACACCTTAATTATACTGCCCTAGTAGAACACTAACCTAGAGTTGTTTTTTTCGCTTGCAAGTGACTTGCCAAGCAATTTTACCTGTTATCATAGGAAGTTACGTTGCTACCATGTTTTATGTTTCAAAACATGTTTATAATTTTATCTTATCACCTTCACGCGCAACTTTATAAGCTTCGTTTTCTTTTTTCATAGCGCGTTCAATTTGTTCCAAATCATCATCTGTTCTAAATGGCATGTGATGTGAAGCAAGCATTGATTTTGCGTTAGAAAGTTTGGCCAGACGGATGCCTTCTTCAAATGTAGAATGTCCATAGCCTTGAAAGTCATCCATCTCTTTATCAAGTAGGCTGCAGTCGTAAGAAAATACATCTACATTATCGATGAGTTTCAGGATGTTTTGATCATGTTTTCCAAGTACGTGCTCAGTATCTGTGACACATGCGAATGACTTACCTGCAAAATCTATGCGATATCCAGTGGCACCGCCTGGGTGGTTCATTGGTGTTGTTCTGACACTAATTTTATCAGATATGTTAAATTCAGCATGCTCTTGGAGAGTATTGTATTCAATATCTGCTGAAAATACCTCAGGCCCAACTGGGAAATAAGGCTGTTTCATAAGATTTTTAATCAACGCGCCTGTGTCTTTTGTGCCGTTAAGCTTGCCACAAGTGATGTCAATTTTAACGTCATTCATGAAGAAGGGGGCAAAGAATGGAATGCCTTCGACATGGTCATAATGCGCGTGCGTTAGAAATAAATGTATTTTTTGATCAGGATTATTTGCAACCAGTTTGCTGCCAAGTTCACGGATGCCAGTTCCTGCGTCTATGATGATCGTGTGTTCGCCACACGTCACTTCAATGCAATTTGTGCTACCACCCGTTCGGGCGAAAGCCGCGCCTGAAACGGGAAGTGTTCCACGCGTACCCCAAAAGGTAATATCAAAATTTTCAGCGCAGTGATCAGCCATATTTAATTACTTTTTCTCAAATCTCTCTACGATTTTTTCGCACTTAAAAGTTGACGTGCTTCACCCAGTTCAATGGTTGTTTTTTGGAGGCGTGAAGCCAATTCGCGCATAATCTCAACACCCAAATCTGGTACCTGAGAAATCAAACCTAAAAAATGTGCTTTTTTGACTTTTAGTACTTCTAAGCTTGCCGTTGCCCGAACGGTTGCAGTTCTGGGAACATCGCATAGTATAGAGATTTCCCCGATGATTTCGTCTTTGCCAACGCTTGCTACAATAACTTCCTTATCATCGGTTGAAACGATAATATCAGCAGTGCCATCAACGATAACAAAAGCAGCGTCGCCAGAATCACCTTGTTTAAAGAGGTCTTGTCCCTCATTGTAGACTTTCCTGTCTGAGGCAAATGCCAGCAACTTGAGTTTTCCGGGGTCAATGGATGCAAATAGCGGTATCTTGCGAAGCATTTCTACTTCTTGTGTTAGTGTGCTCATTTTTTTCTCCTTGCCCAAGGGGGTGAAATTCTAATCATAATGTATTCTCGTAACTATGCCGTTAGCATATTATAAACTTCGCTTTGTTGTTTGATTTGTTCAGGCGGCCCATCTGCAACGAGGTTTCCGCTATCAAAAACAAGAACACGTTCAAATTTCTGCGCAAAAGATGCATTCATGGGAACCCATATAATTCCTACCTTGCGTTTGTTAGCCCACTCCAAAACAGTTTCTATGATGTCTTCCTGTTGTCGCGTGCTCAACGCGTTCATAGCCTGATTGGCGATCAAGATGTCTGGTTGCTTAAGTAGAGTACGAGCCAAATGTAGCTTTTGCCTTTGGATTTCTGTCAATCGTTTACCACCAGAGCCAATGTTGAAACTCAATCCAATGTTGAAGATGTCATCGGTCAGATCCATTTCTTCTAACAGGTCACGAATGGCACTTGTTACGCGTTCTGTGCCTTCAGGCACTTTGGAAGATATGCGTCCCAAAAGAACGTTATCCTGTATGGTGGCTGCTTCATTATAAGTTTCTGTTTCGTAAAAACTGATAGGCATTTCTGTCAGCTCTTCCAGTTTTTTACGAAGATTTGCACGTGCGGCCAGGATTTTGTCTTTCAGTTCAGTTGGGAGAAGGCCAAGTCTGTTTTTTTCTTCTGTATAAGCAAGCGGCAGTCGCATGATCATGGTATAATCTTTTTTGTTCAC
>CALFBU010000211.1 GCA_937951455.1 uncultured Rhizobiaceae group bacterium | reverse complement strand
CGGCCACGTAATACTCTGTATGGTCGAGGTACTGAGCCTTATTTTGGTGCTATTGATGGCTACGAGAATTTAATTGCACTCATAGGTGGATTTAAAATTACTGTTGGTGTCGCACATATGTGTTGATTATATAGTCTGTAGTAAAGTATACATTAAGTAATGTTGAATTTAATACATTGGAAAAATGATAAAATGAATTCACTAGATTTTTTACATCATAAAAAAAGCCAAAACGATTTTTTACAAGACTTGACCGAAGAAAAGCATCTTACAGACGATTGGGAGATACTGACTGGTCTTCTCGAATGTAAAGACGAGAATTTCAATGCTGGGGAAGTTGCCTTTAGTTTATTACAAGAATTTGGAAACTTGCCGAGTGTCTTGTCTCAATCGCCTCAGGCCTTGAGGCGACTTGATAATGTGACTTTTGATATCGCCAATAAACTTGTTTTGGTACGTCGTGCTGCCACCTTGATTGCAGAGAAGCGAATTTTAAAAAAACCGGCCCTAAACAACTGGCAGGCGATAGAAAACTATTGCAGAACAGTGATAGGCTACCATGGTAGGCAAAACGTCATGGCGATATTTCTTGATGATGAATTTCAACCCATGCGGTGCGAGCAAATTTCAAAGGGAACAGTCAATAATGTTTCTGCATACCCTCGTGAAATCATAACTCGTCTTTTGGAATTGGATGCTTATTCACTCATAATTGCAAAGAATATTCCATCTGGACGCTTAACACCAAAAGATTGCGAAATAGCATTTGCTGATAAACTGCAAAGCGCTTGTGAGCTTTTGGATGTTTATTTAATGGACGCTGTCCTGGTTGGTAAAGGTGGTGCAAGAAGTTTGCTGCGGAGTTAGGTTAGGTTTGGATGGGCGCTTTGTGTGCAATTAAAGCTGGCTCAAGAGTTTTTCAAAACCACAACAGCCGCCACCAATTTGTCGCTACCAGAACAGTTTGTAACCTTAAAATCGTTTGATAGTCTGTTACAAATATAACCTTTGAATAGAGCGATTTGTCATGGCTAAATTTCCTGAGAAAGCAAGAGTTGTTGTTATTGGACATGGGGGCATTGTGGGTGCTTCTGTCGTGCATCATCTGGTTGAGCGTGGTTGGGATGATATCGTGGGAATTGACACGTCGTCTGTGCCAACGGATGTGGGGTCTACTTCGCATGCTTCCGATTTTTGTTATGCAACAGCTCACGATTATCTAACTTGCTGGACGACAGGCTATTCCATAGACTTTTTTGAAAAGCGGGGACGCTACGACAAAGTGGGTGG
Source organism: uncultured Rhizobiaceae group bacterium (assembly GCA_937951455.1). Lineage (GTDB taxonomy): Bacteria > Pseudomonadota > Alphaproteobacteria > Rhizobiales > Rhizobiaceae > JAALLB01. Next base: position 7,493 of record CALFBU010000211.1, on the reverse strand, counting down.
CCTTGAGGTTTGCCGCAAAGGCGATACGGATCGCATGCTGGAACTTCAACGCAAGGTTGCTTCAGGCAAGGCCTTCGGCACACGCGCGAAAATGATTTCAGCGGCTGAAGCGAAACAGAAGTTTCCGCTGCTGGAAGAAGATGTCATTTGCGGTGCCCTTTGGGATCCGGATGCAGGACTGGTTGCACCGCGTTCGCAGACAGTTGCCGGTGAGTTGGTTGATCAAGCGATTGAAAGTGGTAAGTTTCAAAGTTTCCCGAATACGCCTGCAACAGATTTGATTGTAGAAAACGGTCGCATCAAGGGTGTTGTTACGCATCGCGGCACAATCCATGCGGATTATGTTATTGTATGTGCAGGTCTTTGGGGGCGCACGATTGCTGAAATGGTGGGTGAAGACTTACCTGTAATGCCGGTTGATCATCCGTTGACATTCTTCGGACCGTTCAATGAATTTGAAGGTACTGGAAAAGACATTGGGTATTCGCTCCTGCGTGACCAGGGTAATTCCGCTTATATGCGCGATACGGGCGATCCAAAGACGCCTGAAGGCGGGCAGATTGAATGGGGTTATTATGAGGAAAAAGAGCCTCGCCTTTGCCACCCGCGTGATTTGCAAACAAAGGCCGAAGCGAGGCTTTCGCCATCGCAACGCGATCTTGAGATGGAGCAAATTATCGAGCCTCTAGAGCGTGCGATGGAGTTAACGCCGATCCTAGGTGAACTTGGGTATAATGAAGCTTATTCATTCAATGGCTTGTTACAGGTCACAACAGATGGTGGCCCTTCTATTGGCGAAAGCCAGAAGGTGCGTGGTCTTTGGTATGCGGTTGCGATTTGGGTAAAAGACGGGCCTGGGATGGCTAAGCTATTGGTTGACTGGATGACTGATGGTCGTACTGAAATTGACCATAACCCAATCGATTATGCGCGTTTCTATCCATTTCAGATGGAAGAGCAATTCATTGAAGATCGCTGTTATGAATCTGCGTTCAAGATTTACAATCCGGCTGTTCATCCGCGTGAGCCATATTCTAAAGGGCGCAGTGTGCGTCGTTCGCCGTTTTATGAACGCGAAGTAGAGCTTGGCGGCTATTTTATGGAGCTTGGTGGCTGGGAACGTGCCCATGGTTATGCCGCAAACGAACATCTGTTAGAGAAATATGCCGACCGTGTGCCTGTGCGTGAAAGTGAATGGGACAATCGACATTTCTTTAGAGTTTCAAATGCCGAGCATCTTGAGATGTCAGAAAATGTCGGCATGGTGAACCTGACGCATTTCGCCATGTATGATATCACTGGCCCTGATCATGTTGCGTTCATGGAATACCTTTGTGCTGCCAAAGTTGGCGGTGACAATCAGGTTGGAAAGGGGATCTACACACACTTCCTTGATGAAAAAGGTATGGTGCGTTCAGACTTTACCGTTATTCGCATGGAAGATCGTTTCCGCTTTATTGATGGTGCTGACGCAGGTAACCGCGATTTTGTTTACATGAAGCGTATGGCTGAGGATCATAATTTCGATGTTGAAATTATTGACGTATCGGAGGACTTCACCACTATTGGTCTTTGGGGGCCTAATGCGCGTGATACCTTGAAGAAAGTTGTTGCTGAACCCGATCAACTTGATCCAGAAAACTTCCCGTTTGCTGCGATTAAGACCATTGAAATTGCTGGCGTTAAAGTTGCTGCGTTCCGTATTTCTTATGTAGGTGAGCAGGGTTGGGAACTTCACATGAAGTATTCCGACGGCCTGGCTGTTTGGGATGCAATTCGTGCGCATGACGTCATGCCGTTTGGTGTTGAGACTTATGCCAATACGCGACGTCTTGAAAAATCACTTCGTTTGCAAAATGCTGATCTACTGACAGAGTATAATCTTTTTGAAGCCGACCTTGCGCGACCTAAGGTCAAGGAAGCTGACTTTGTGGGTAAGGCTGCACATCTTGAATATAAAGCAAGAGAGCATCAGGTTGCCAAGCTTTGTACGTTTATCATGACTGAAAATATTGATGATGAGGGTATTGCGCGTTTTCCAGTTGGCACAATGCCTATTATGGACAAGGAAACAGGCGAAACGATTGTTGATGAATTGGGTCGCCGATCCTACACAACATCAATCGCCTACGGCCCAACCATTGGAAAGAACATTGCGCTTGGGTATTTGCCACATAATTTGGCCGTTAAAGGCAATGTCTTCCTCATGGATTATATGGGAAAAGATTATCCTATCGAAGTGGCAGGTGTTGGTTATGAGCCGCTATACGATCCTGAGAATTTAAAGCCTCGAAGCTAACTACTTATTTATCTACGTAGATAAAAGCCCGTATTGGTTAACATTACGGGCTTTTTTGTTAATCAATCTAACAGCTTGTAACAATTGTAATATTCTGTGTTTCAGGCGACACATTTATGACTTTATTGGCTTGCTTATGCCTCTTAAGAAAAGCTTACGTTTAAGTCAAAGGAAATTCTAAATCTGCATATTGCTGACCGGTGTTTGCCTAATGGCAGTTCGCCTCTTTGTCATGTCCGCCTCCCAAGACAGACGCAGTATATATAAATCTAAGGAAAATAACTTGAGAAAATTAATCAATTGCGCGCAGCGTTCGCTGCTTGCTCTTACTATGTCGTTTGGCCTGTTTACAGGATCATCATTCATTGCTGAAACCTCTGCTGAGGCAGGTACCTATAGCATAGCCAAAAGATACTTGGGGCTGCATGAGCGCAAGCATACGAGCAAATTAAGAAAATATATCGGTGTAAACCCACGCAGCACGCCTTGGTGTGGTGCCTTCATGGCAACGGTGTCTAAACGTGCGGGAAAGGCGGTTCCTGCTGGTCATTTGCGTGCAGCAAACTGGAAACGCGTTGGCAAGGCAGTATCCCTTAAAAATGCACGTAAGGGGGACATCGTTGTTATTCGCACGAAGCGTGGTCATCATGTTGGTTTTTATGCCGGTCGCAAAAATGGGCGTGTTCAGGTTTTAGGAGGCAATCAATCAAACATGGTCAAGGTATCAAACTTTAGAGCTGGAAATGTTCAATCCGTTCGACGCTATTAAGACGTGCATTAGTTAACTTTACAAAGCTGCACTGCTTGTCGTTATGGCTTATCAGGATTATGTTGGCCAAATGACTATGCTAAACAAGATTCTTGATACTATGAACTTCTTCAGTGTTGCATGCTTTATGTCTGTTACACTGATGGCTTCAAATACGTTAGCGCATTCTCAAGATGCAACCGCGCCTGAAGATAGTGCAGCAGTCGTTCGTTCGCTTAATGCCCTGCAATGGCAACAACTTGAAGAAGGCCTGCAAGTCATCCGCGCCACCACTGAAGACGGTGTTGAGGTAAAGGCTTTCAAAGTATCACCGGATAATTTCAGCTTTTCCATTGAGTTGCAAAATGATCAAACTGGAAGTCGCGTCAAAGATGTGGCCGAGGCGGCTGGTGCCGTTGTTGCCATTAATGCAGGTTTCTTTGCCAGTACAGGTTCCAGCTTATATTCTGTCGGATATCTCAGATTGAATGGCGATGTTAAATCAAAAGGATGGGAAAGTTCTGGTGGCATTCTTTCTTTTCGACCAGATGGCATCAAACTGACGCCAACGCATGAAGGTATTCCAGGTGGAGATTTTGATGTTATTCAAAGCAAGCCTATGTTGATTGAACCAGGTGGAAAATGGGCGATGGGTAGTAATTCGGGCTTGGCTAAACCCAGAACCATCTTATGTACATTGGACGATGGTGATGTCATTCTATTAACCGTTACACGCTTTGGTCTTACGCTTTATGAGGCAGGATGGATCATGCGTTCTAAAGAAGAGGGCGGGTTTTTTGACTGTGATGCCGCCTTGGCATTTGACGGTGGCCGCTCAACACAAGTCTGGTACTCAGGCGATGATAAATTTTCATCCAGTGGTATTTCACCAGTTCATAATTTCTTTGTTGTCAGGCAAAAAGAAGATTAAAATCAGGTGACAAACCTTCTATAAAATTGTATTTGTTTCTTGTTGCACGATGGCGTCGTGTTTCGTGAATACTGGATAGCAGAATGCTTTCTTTTTAGTCCTGAACGCCCGGATATCTTTTATTTCCGGGGTAGACAAATCCCGGATACCAAACGGAGATATGTCATGCAGAGACCTGATTTCTTTACTCTACACAATGGTGAAAAAGCCAAACTTCCATTCTCAAATAGCGAATATGAAAATCGATTGAGCGCTCTACGCAAAGTAATGGCTGAGCACGATGTGGAAGTTGTTGTTTTTACTTCCATGCACAATATCGCATATTACTCTGGTTTTTTGTATTGCGCATTTGGACGTCCTTACGCTTGCGTTGTAACACAAGACCGCAGCGTTACCGTTTCAGCGAATATTGATCTTGGTCAACCTTGGCGCAGATCATACGATGAGAACGTAATCTATACAGATTGGCGTCGTGATAACTATGTTCGTGCACTCCAGTCCATCGTTGGCAACGCAAAGAAGATTGGCGTCGAGTTTGACCACCTGAATCTTGAAATGCATTCCAAGTTTCGAGCAGCCTTTGAAGGTGCAAGCATTGTGGATATCGCGCCTGCTACCATGAAATTGCGTATGGTTAAATCAGCAGAAGAGATCGTCTTGATCAAAGAAGGTGCAAGAATTGCTGATCACGGTGGTGAAGCCATTCGTGCCGCGATTAAAAAAGGCGCTCGCGAAGTTGATGTTGCCATGGCAGGTCGTGATGCAATGGAACTTGAGATTGCACGTTCGCATCCTGACAGTGAAATTCGTGACAGCTGGGTATGGTTCCAGTCTGGTATCAATACAGACGGTGCGCATAACCCGGTTACAACACGAAAGCTGGAGCAGGGCGATATCTTGTCCCTTAATACATTCCCGATGATTTCGGCTTATTATACAGCGCTTGAAAGAACACTTTTCTTGGGCGAGCCTGACGCAAGAAGTCTGCAAGTTTGGGAAGCTAACGTGGCAGCACATGAACTTGGTTTGAGCTTGATTCAACCAGGTAGCAAATGCTCTGATATCGTTGCCGAAATCAATGATTTGTTTGCATCGCACGACCTTCTTCAATACCGCACGTTTGGCTATGGTCATTCATTTGGTGTGTTGTCGCATTACTATGGCCGTGAAGCTGGTCTGGAACTGCGTGAAGACATCGATACTGTACTAGAGCCAGGCATGGTTGTTTCCATTGAGCCAATGCTCACCATTCCTGAAGGCAATGCAGGGGCTGGTGGATATCGCGAACATGATATTTTGGTTGTTGGCGAAGATGGTGCAGAAAACATCACCAAATTCCCATACGGACCAGAACATAATATTTGCTAAACATGATGAAGTGTCTGGCAGTTTTGATTGTCAGACACGTTCCTGTAATGGCGATTTGCCATACATTTCGCGGTAGCATTTTGAAAAGTGTGAGGCGGAGACAAAACCACAGGCAATGGCTACATCTACGACAGCCATTGTCGATTGCATCAATAAATGTCTGGCGCGGTCCAGTCTGATCTCCAGATAATATCTTGCAGGCGACCGTCCCATATGCTGCTGGAAAAGGCGCTCAATCTGACGGCGCGAAAGCCCAACGTAATCAGCAATCTCTACCAATTGTAATGGCTCTGCAATGTTGGCTTCCATATATTCTATGATCGAAAGCACTTTGGCGTTTTGAACACCCAGTCTTGCGCGAAGTGGTAATCTTTGACGATCGTTAGGATTACGCACACGGTCCGTTAAGGCTTGTTCGCAGACGCGGTTGACCAAATCTTCGCCCAAGTCATTTTCGATCATGGATAACATCATGTCGAGTGCCGCCGTGCCGCCTGCACATGTCCAGATGTTGCCGTCCATTTCATAGAGATCAGCGTATACATCTACGTCAGGAAAGTTTTCAGCAAATCCAGGCAGGTTTTCCCAGTGAATGGCGCAACGCTTGCCTTTCAACAGGCCTGCCGCTGCTAATAAGAAAGCGGCTGTGCATAGTCCACCGATGGTAACGCCACTGTTCTTGTTCTCACGTATGTATGCGAAGAGTGATTTATCAACGGCATTTTCTACATTCATGCCTGAGCACAAGAAAGTGTTTGAAGGGCGCCTGGAAGATGAAAGTGACTCACGTTCTTGTTTAAGGCTTGTTTCGGCTGCCACTTCTACCCCATTAGAGGCAATGACAGGCTCTCCATTCATGGAGGCGATTCGCCATTTGTAATATTCTTCCCCCAACATGCGATTGGCCATTCGCAAGGGCTCAATTGCTGTTGCAAAGGCAATCATGGAAAAATCAGGAACAAGAAAAAAAACAATAGAGCGGCTATCAACGTTAGCTGCTTTTTCTACGCGTTCGCTTGGTGTACTCAGGTTTTGCATTCAATTTAAAACAAAAAAAAATATCTTACGCGCGACACTGGCAGAAAAAATTATGATTGCAATCAGAAAATTGAGTTCATACTGCACTTTTTTAAATTTTGTTAAAAAATCCTGACAATTGTTCTCATAATCTATTGTGCAAGTTGCCCGATTTCAGAAATCACAACATCCCAATCCTCTGTGGGCTCAAGATCAATTGTCTGGCCTGCGCCGTGCTCCGTAGGCCTTGCGATAAACCCTGTCATCAGTCCGCATGCCTTTGCTGCGACCAGATCAGAATTATGAGCAGCAACCATCATGACTTCATGCGGCTTTAAACCGAGTGCAGAAACTGACTTTGAATAGGCGTCAGGGTGAGGTTTGTAGTTTTGAGCGATTTCAGCGCCCAAGATGCAATCCCAAGGTAAAGAGCCAAATTTTGCCAGTCGGGTCATGAGTGCGATTGAACCGTTTGAGCAGGGGGCAATAATGGCATTTTGCTTAATTGCCTCTAGACCGCAAACACTGTCAGCCCACGGGGGAAGTTGCTCCCACGCGCGGTTTAGTTCCTGCGTTTCTTCTTCGCTAAAGGCATTTGTCAAATCTAATTGTGCGAGGAGTTCATCCAGATTTTCCCTGTGCAATATATCCAGAGGAAAATAGCCACGGTTTCCTGAACGTATTTTTTCCATCGCCGGTTGATATTTTGCACGCCAGGCATCGGCAAATGTATGCGGATTTTCTTCAAGGTTCTTGGCATCAAAAAAACGCTGAGAAACATCTGAAACACCATTGCGCCAGTCGACAATTGTGCCGAATACATCAAAGAGATAGGCTTTGGGCTTTGTCATGTAGGAATACATCAGAGTTTGATTTATAAATTCAGTCTGTCGATTATGATAACGTAACTCGCTCGTTTACAGAAGTTGAAAAGTGATGACATCCTTTGTTACGGATATTTGCAGGCTTCGATTTCTTTCATCCAGAAGTCGCTTTTTGTGGCGATGAAGTCATAGCCAACGCGTGGATTTGTTTTGAGTTTTGCAACATCTTCGATCGTTTTCAACTCTCTACAGCCGTTTTTCTCTGAATAATAAATGCGCATACCCAATGTGTTCATCAGGTATTTA
>CALFBU010000210.1 GCA_937951455.1 uncultured Rhizobiaceae group bacterium | reverse complement strand
TGCTGGCGATCTTGATAGTGTTGCTTATCAGTCGAGAGCAGAAGAGCTCGGACTTGAGTTTGGCTTTAGTGCATCCAATGACCGTTTTTCGGGAGGCGGTAGACTTTTGCGCTCTGAGCGCGATGAAGTTTTCAAGCTCATCAAGCTTGCAATCAATCAACCACGTTTCGATGAAGATGCGATTGAGCGCATGCGAGATGCCATTCGCAGTAACATTATCAGCAGCCAGAAAAACCCATCTTCGGTAAGAAGCAAAGCGCTGCGTGAAGCGATATTTGGATCGCATCCTTACAGCAGGAGCAGTAGTGAACAATCCATCGATGCCATTACCCGCGATGACATTATAGCAATGAACAAGAAAATATTATCACGCGGAACGCTAACGGTTGGCGTAGTCGGTGCCATTAGTGAAGCCGAATTAAAACAAGCATTGGATGATATGTTTGGCCAACTTCCCGAAGAAGCCATGATTGATGAAATCGCAGAAGTTGCACCAAAGCTTGGCGAAGATATTTCGATTGTGATGCCTGTACCTAACGCTACCATGTCGATTGTTTACCCTGCCATTAAACGCGATAACCCTGACTTCTTCGCTGCACATTTAATGAACCATATTCTGGGTGGTGGTACATTTTCATCAAGATTATATACGCAAGTCAGAGAAAAGCGCGGCCTTGCCTATGGAGTATCATCAGCAATAGCGACCCAAGATAAAACTGCATATTTTGTAGCAGGAACATCCACGCGGGCGGAAAACCGCGAAGAGACAATCGATATCATCATGCAGGAAATTGAACGTATCAAAACGCAAGGTGTTACGGCAGAGGAGCTTGAAAAGGCCAAGCGTTATGTTGCGGGCTCTTATGCAATTTCAAACCTCGATACATCCAGCAAAATCGCAAATGTTCTGGTCGCCTTGCAAACGCAAAATCTTGGTATTGATTACATCGATAGACGTGAAAACTACATCGCTGACGTCACCCTTGAAGATGCAAACCGTATGGCGAAAGAGTTTTTCTCAACCAAACCAACGGTTATCGTGGTTGGGCCTGCTGTTACTCAATAGGTTCATCAGGTTTTTTACGCGCCATAAAGCGCTTGTGCATGATATCAAAAATCCGCTTTAGCATGGCAGGGTCTTCAGGTGTAAGCGCGATGTGAACAACCTCAGATAATTCAAGCAGTTTGTCTTGAGCTTCACCTCTGTCCTTGAGGCGGGCAGCATCTTTTGCAGTTGTAAAAAGTTGAAGCTCTTGTTGCCGTGAACGATCAATCAGGTCAGCACATTCATCTTCGGTGAAGACATGATGATCACCAAAATTCTGACGCACTTTGATATCAACGCCCACATCTTCAAGCGTATCAAAAAACTTGCTTGGATCCGCAATGCCAGCGTAAGCGAGGGCTTTCTGGCCTTTGTATTTTTTCTTGTCAAAAACTTCGATGTCACTTTGAAATACCGGTTTGCCTGCACGCGCGGCCTTTCGGATGACAAGGTCTCCCGCAGTGCCTTTTCCCGTAATAAAAATAGCATCCGTGTGTAAGAGCTGATGTTTAAAGGGAACGCGCATGGGGCCAGCTGGCATGGCAAAGCCGTTACCCAAACCACGCTTTGCATCGACTGCGATCAGATTAAAATCCTTGTGCAGGCTTGGGTTTTGAAAACCATCGTCCATGATGATAAGTGTGCAGTCTTGAGCCAACAAGAGTTCAGCACCTGCTACACGGTTGGTCGAAATAACCGTCGTTGAGTTTTGTGCATGCAGCAGTGCTTCATCCCCCACATCGAGTGAGTTGTGTTTATCAAGCTGCACAACCGTAGGCGTTGTTATGGCACCGCCGTGACCACGAGAAAGGATGCCGACTTTATAGCCTCGTGTGCGTGCATAATTTGAGAGCATTTGCACAGTAGGGGTTTTGCCAGCACCGCCGACAACAAAATTACCAACACAGATAACGGGAACATTCACTTTCGCAGAAGCTTCCATGTCCATACGCTTGGCTGCAATTTTGCCGTAGACATATGAGGCGGGCGAAAGCATATAACCTTGCCAGCTGTTTTTCTTCCACCAAAAAGGAGGTGCTTCATCGAGCGCCATGGTCTTATCCCAAGCCTTCCAAGTCGCGTTTCACGGTGAGCGGAAACAGATATGAATCAAGCGCGCGATTGGTCTTGTCTAGAGCACCGCGCATTTCATCAATCGTTTCAAAAGCTGCCTTTTGCATTTTCTCGCGTTCTTTAGGATTGCGCAAAAGATATTCAACATTGGCAGCCAGCATGTTTTCATCGGCAATCAAGCGCACGGCACCTGCTTTTAAAAGGTTCTTATAAGAATCGCGGAAGTTTTTCACATGTTTGCCGGAAATGATGGCCGTGCCCGTCATGGCCGGTTCAAGTGGGTTTTGCCCACCATCTGACTTTAAACTTTTGCCAACAAAGGCAACTTGCGCGAGACGCAAATAAAGTCCCATTTCACCTATCGTATCACCCATATAAATGTCAGTAGCACCATCAAGCATTTGCGCCTGGCTGCGTTGGGCAACGTTCAATCCATTCTCTTTTAGCATGGCCACAATGCCAGGTGCGCGATCTGGATGGCGCGGGACGATAATGGTCAAAAGGTTTGGAATTTTTTTCTTCAGTGCCAGGTGAATTTTACCAACAGATTCTTCTTCACCTTCATGAGTACTGACCGCCACCCAACAAGGCCTTCTTGCTATACGGTGCTGAAGTTGCGAGAGTTCAACTTCATCGTAAGGCAGGGCATTGGTATCGACTTTGAGGTTACCTGAAACATCAACAGGTCTGGCACCAAGCGTTTTAAAGCGTTCCGCATCCAGTTGCGATTGGGCAACCACATGCGAGAAATTTTCAAACAGGGTTTCAGCAAGGCCCGAGGCATTTTTCCATCGTTTGAAAGAGCGATCAGACATGCGTGCATTGACGAGAATGCGAGGAATGTTGCGCTGTGATAATTCCAGAATTGTCATCGGCCATATTTCAGATTCGGTAAAGATAGCCGCGTCGGGTTGCCAATGATCCAGAAATCGTTCAAGCGCCGGCTTTAAATCCAGCGGCACATATTGATGGTATGAACCGCGTGGCAAACGCTTGCGCACTATTTGTGCTGAAGTCACGGTTCCTGTCGTCATGATTGTGCTGATACCAAGAGAATTTACATGCTCAATCACTGGGATAACAGCCATGGATTCGCCCACACTTGCCGCATGAAACCAGACAATCGGCCCGGCTGGTTTATCCGCACTCGGATAGCCGTAACGCTCATAACGGCGTTTTCGATCTTCCTTGCCTTTTTTGGCACGAAGACGCAAAAACGGCCCCATAAACGGGTATAGGACCATGCCAAAGCCGCGATAAATTCGAAGCACTATACGGCTTAATATATCTGGCTTGGATTTCATTCAGGGTTTCCTGTTAGCTCATAGGCTCTTTTTGTTGCACGATTGAGCTGATTTTCCAAGTTTGCGCGCGCCTCTTCCAAAGCAGCGTCATCTGCATCCTTGGGGACATGAACCAAATCACCCACCACAATGGCAGTAGTGCCATACGGCATGTTAAGCGCCGTTTTATCCCAGGATTTTTTGAAGACATATCTTCTGCTCGAAGCAATTGCCAATGGCACAATCGGACTACCGGATTTTTGCCCCAGCATGATGATGCCTAGGCCGACACGTTTTGCAATGCCCTTTGGAATGTCAGCTGTTTGAACCACATTGTCATTATCGCGCAAGGCATTTAGCATTTCCAGAAAGCCGGTCATGCCACCTTTTCGCAAGGTTTGTTTTTGATTGCGCCCGCCCGATGCACGAATGGTGCGATTGCCATAATATTCGACAACCCGAGCGGTTACTTCACCATCAAAATTCTTGGAAATCATGGCAGAAGCGTTGAGGCCAATTGGCAAGGCAGGCATCAAGATATGCTGGCCATGCCAAACACCAACGATGAAAGGTTGTTGTGGTGTCAGCGTGTCTAATGCATCTGCAGGCTCAACGATTATCTTGTTGGTTTTACGAACCCACTCAAGATACCATATCATCAGACGTGACGTTGCCTTCAGCGCAAACTGACTTTGGCCGATGTTACGCCAAAAGTGGCGCAAGCGTTTTTTACGCTTCGGTCGTGCGGGTTGTACGGGTTCAGCCATTTTTCAAGGGTTCGGGTTTAACCGAATTTTCCATCCCCATCCGGATCAAGCAGTTTATGCATATGTACAATGAAATAACGCATGTGTGCATTGTCGACGGTCTGCTGTGCCTTGGATTTCCATGCCAATGCAGCCTGCTCGTAATTGGGATAGATGCCAACAATATCGAGCTCATCCAGATTACGAAAATTCACATGTTCCAAATCTTCCAGCTCTCCACCAAATACCAAATGTAATAACTGTGTATCGTTATTGTCGCTCATAAGTCTCTCCATAATAGGATCTTTGAAATTCTAGGTGATTAATGAAGAAAACCAGCCCGTTTCGCAAGTGCGAATATTTCTTCATAACGCTTGTTTTGAGTAGCAATCAGGGCAGGAACCTGAACTTTTTCACGATTGTAGTTGAGTGTAGCTTGTTTATCGTTTGTTAAACGGCATCCAGCTTCTTCCAGGATAATATCTGCTGCCGCAACATCCCACTCACTGGCGCCGCCTCTGGCAAAAGCACCATCAAGCTCTCCAACCGCTACCAGGGCAAGACGATAAGCAAGGGATGGAATAAATTCCATGACTTCAAACGGAGCATCAGGCAGAGCTTTCATCGTTTCGATGAGTTTCTTTGAGCCAGTCACCCAGGGTTTTCCCGCTTTTGTTTCCTGTGAGAAAGGTGTGCCGATGAATTCAAGCCCTTGTCCTTTGCTTGCAAGGAAGGTTCTTTTAAGTGCTGGGCAATGTAAAATACCTTCAATGGGCTGGCCGTTTTCTACGATGGCAATTGAAATACACCACTCATCGCGTCCGCCAATAAATCCGCGTGTACCATCAATCGGGTCTGCGATCACAACACGCTCGCACGTCAGTCTTTGTGTATTGTCTTCTGTTTCTTCAGATAGCCAGCCATAGTCAGGACGCGCTTTTGAAAAGCTCAAACGCAGATAATCGTCAATTTCCTTGTCCGCTTGAGAAACAGGGGAATTGCCTTCCTTGTACCAGACCTGATTTTCTGACTTGAAATATTTAAGACCGATTTCGCCTGCATGCAAAGCTAAATCCAAAAGCAGATTAGCGTCGTGGCTGCGTTTATTATTTGCCGCCAATCGTCATTCCTTCCAAAAGAAGCGTTGGTGCGTTCGTGCCATATTTGAACGCAAGATCGGAAGCGGGCGTCATATTCATGTACATGTCTTTGAGATTGCCTGCGATGGTAATCTCCGCAACGGGAAAAGCAATTTCGCCATTTTCAATCCAGTATCCGGACGCTCCCTTTGAATAATCGCCCGTGACCATGTTAATGCCGTGGCCTATGGTTTCGGTTAGCAAGAGCCCTTCCTTGATTGAAGCGATCATGTCTTCAGCACTTTGTTCGCCGGCTTCCATGTAGCAATTCGTAGTTGAAGGGCTTGTTCCTGAACTGCCTCTGGATGCACGGCCATTGGTTTGCAAGTTCAATTCACGAGCTGTGGCACTGTCCAAAAGCCATGTTTGCAAAATGCCATCTTCAACCAGGTTCAGCTTTTCATTTGCGACACCTTCGCCGTCAAAAACCTTAGACCCTGATTTGCGAACCATATGCGGATCATCAATAATGTTGATTGACTTTTTGGTAATTTGCTTGCCCATCATATCTCTCAAGAAACTTGTCTTGCGCGCAACGGACGAAGCATTGATGGCATTTGAAAGAGAGCCGAGCAATGCAGCTGAAACGCGGGGATCAACGATAATGGGGTAAGCGCCTGATTTAATCTGGCGAGGGTTAAGACGTTTAATCGCACGTTCGCCAGCTGCCTTGCCAATGCTGGCCGCATCCTTCAAATCATCCAAATAAATGGCGGTATCATATTCATAATCGCGCTCCATGCCGGTGCCTTCACCTGCTGCAAATGATCCTACGATTGAAAAGCCAGAACGCTCATAGCTGCCAGTAAACCCATCAGAGGTTGCTAATACAAATCCGGATGTGCCCCAGCTTGCGTTTGAGCCCATGGATTTCGTCACACCTTCAACACCAAGACCTGCCTCTTCTATTTCCAGAGCAAGCTTTTCCATGTGTTCAGGGCTGGCTTCGGTTTTATCGTATAGATCAAGCTTGGCAATTTTGGCTTCAATGTCATCCTGTGGAAATAGCAGGTCCTGATCAGCCAGACCTTGAAACGGATCTTCTGGCGAGACTTTGGCCATGGCAACGGCACGCTCAGCCAAAGTTTTTGGATCGTTTTTTGTGTTCGAAGTCACACTCGCTATCTTTTTGTCACAAAAGACCCGTAAGTATAAAGCATCGGACTCAGAGCGGTTGCTATTCTCAACGGCACCTTCGCGAATTCCAACAGTTAGGGAATTACCGCTTGCAACCACAACCTCACACGCGTCAGCTCCGGCCTCCTTGGCCAGAGTGACCAGTTTATGGGCTTCAGTTTCAAGCTTTTTGAGATCGTTCATAATATTTTGCCACAAATGAAAGGAAATTAGTGAGACACTATTTTAAACAAACACATAAGCCTCTAAGGTTGCCGAAGCAAGACACGAGCGCCCTAGAAGAACATATTGATATTTTTTTAATTAGGGGAGAGGCAAAATGGCAGTAGACGCAACTCCAGAAATTTATACTCAGGCTGTACTGCTATTGGGTGCAGGCGTTTTGGCGGCTCCCATTTTCAAACGCATTGGTCTTGGCACAGTTCTTGGCTATTTGACCGCAGGCGTTATACTGGGCCCCTTGCTGGGGCTAGTGAATAACGGAGAAAGCATTCTCCACTTCGCCGAACTTGGCATCGTCTTCCTGCTGTTCATCGTAGGGCTTGAAATGAAGCCTTCCAGGCTTTGGTCAATGCGCAAGGATATTTTGGGCCTGGGTTCAACGCAGGTTATGGCTTGTGGAATTATTCTTTCCGCTTTGGCTTGGTTTGTAGCGCCCAACCCCAACATTGCATTGGTTGCAGGCTTTGGCTTGGCGCTATCTTCTACAGCCTTTGTTTTGCAAACGCTTGAAACCAAAAACGACGTGAACACCAGTTATGGCCAGAAAACATTTTCGGTTCTTTTGTTCCAGGATTTGGCAATCATTCCCTTATTGGCAATTGTTCCTTTGCTTTCATCTTCCGCAGAAATGGGTGCGGATTGGTCAGCGTTCTGGATTGGACTGTTAGCGATTGGGCTAGTCATTTTTGCCGGTCGTTATGTGCTAAATCCACTTTTTGGCATCATCGCGCGAACAGGTGCAAACGAGGCAATGTTGGCGACTGCGCTATTAGTGGTGTTTGGCTCAGCCATGTTGATGCAATCGGTCGGGCTATCCATGGCGCTTGGGTCATTTCTCGCAGGCGTACTTCTGGCAGAATCTTCCTACCGCGTTGAACTGGAGGCAAACATAGAACCCTTCAAGGGCATATTATTGGGACTGTTTTTCATGGCGGTAGGCTTATCCCTGGATGTTTCCGTGCTTTTGGAAAACTGGGCGGCTATCATTTTATGCGTCTTAGTTGCCATGGTTGTGAAGGCGCTGGTGATTTATTTCGCCTGCAGAATTTTTGCAACATCGCACTCTGACAGCATGCGCACGGCAGGCATTCTTTCCCAGCACGGTGAATTTGGCTTTGTTCTGTTTGCCTCAGCCGCAAGCATCGGCGTACTGGACACCAAGACATCGTCCTTTCTGGTCGCCATGGTTGTTCTGTCGATGATCCTCACACCGCTTTCCGTTTGGATTGGCAACAGGTTGCTTACAAAGGTGGGCAGTGAAGAAGAGCCAGAAGAAGATTTCAAGGGCGCTGAATCTCCAGTCTTGATGATAGGATTTTCGCGCATGGGTCAAGTTGCTGCGCAGGCGTTGCTGGCATCAGGTGAAGATGTAACGGTGATTGATAACAATCCAAACGTTATTAAACAGGCCGCCAAATTTGGCTTTCGAATTTACTTTGGCAATGGCATGCGAAAAGAGGTGTTGACTTCAGCTGGTATCAAGCGTGCCAAACTGGTTTGCGTAACGACACACTCACCAGAGATTACAAATCGCATTGTCGATATGATTGCCAGCGAATTTCCGGACAAGCAGATATATGTCCGCGCTTATGACCGGGCGCATACGCTGCAGCTGATGGACAAGCCGGTAAAATTTCATACGCGGGAAACATTTGAATCCGCCATTTTATTGGGAGGTGAAATGTTGGGTGGTCTTGGAAGAACAAAAGAAGAAGTTGAAGATATTTTGGAAGAGGTTCGTAGATTGGATACTGAACGTCTCAAGGTCCAATACCGCGAAGGCATGTATGCTGGCATGGATATTCTGCATACACGCCCAACGCCTGAACCTCTG
>CALFBU010000209.1 GCA_937951455.1 uncultured Rhizobiaceae group bacterium | reverse complement strand
AAAATCGTAAAGCGCTTCTCTACAGGCGCCATGTCCTTTGGTTCGATCTCAGGTGAAGCACACAGAACTCTTGCAGTAGCCATGAACCAAATTGGTGGCAAATCAAATACAGGCGAGGGTGGTGAAGAACCAGATCGTTATTTGCCACTGCCAAATGGCGAGCCTAATCCGGAGCGCTCTGCGATCAAGCAGGTGGCATCCGGTCGAGTTGGGGTTACGACTGAGTATCTTGTTAATTCTGACATGATTCAGATTAAAGTTGCTCAAGGAGCAAAGCCTGGTGAGGGCGGGCAGTTGCCAGGTCACAAGGTTGATGCGGTGATTGCGAAGACGCGTCACTCAACACCAGGGGTTGGTTTGATTTCTCCGCCGCCTCACCACGATATTTATTCAATCGAGGATTTGGCTCAGCTCATTTATGATTTGAAAAATGTGAATGAGCGCGCGGATATTTCAGTTAAGCTCGTTGCAGAAGTGGGCGTTGGTACTGTGGCCGCAGGCGTTGCGAAAGCACGTGCGGATCACATTACGATTTCAGGCTATGATGGTGGAACAGGTGCGTCACCGCTAACTTCCTTGAAACATGCTGGTAGTCCATGGGAATTGGGTCTTGCTGAAACACAGCAAACACTTGTTTTGAACAAGCTTCGTTCGCGCATCCGATTGCAGGTCGATGGGGGCTTGAAAACAGGTCGTGATGTAATCGTGGGTGCGCTTTTGGGGGCTGACGAATTTGGTTTCTCAACCGCACCTTTGATCGCTGCGGGTTGCTTGATGATGCGCAAGTGTCACTTGAATACCTGCCCAGTTGGCATTGCCACACAAGACCCTGTGCTTCGCAAGCGCTTCAGAGGCACGCCAGAGCATGTGATCAATTATTTCTTCTTCGTTGCAGAAGAAGTGCGTGAGTTCATGGCTCAAATGGGCTTTACAAAACTTGACGATATAATCGGCGAAAGTGACTTGCTTGAAAAAACAGCAATGCTTGATCACTGGAAAGGCAAGGGATTGGACTTCTCTCGCATCTTCCACAAACCGGAAGCTGACAAGAAAGATATTTACCAGACACAACTTCAAAAGCATCCGATTGATACCATCCTTGATCGCAAGCTGATTGAAGAGGCCAAGCCTGCGCTTGAAGATGGAAAGCCTGTGATGATTGAGACTTCGATTTCGAATGTCGATCGTTCTGCTGGTGCGATGTTGTCTGGTAAACTGGCCGAGAAATACGGCCACGAAGGTTTGCCAGATGATACGATTGCTGTCTCGCTGAAAGGGACTGCTGGCCAGAGTTTTGGCGCGTTCCTGGCGAAAGGCATATCTTTTGATCTGCAAGGCGATGGCAATGACTACGTTGGCAAGGGGCTTTCCGGTGGTCGTATCGTGATACGCCCAAGCGAAGATTCAAAGCTTAAAGCCCATGAGTCCATTATTGTTGGTAACACGGTTCTGTATGGTGCGATTTCAGGGGAGTGTTATTTCAACGGTATTGCGGGCGAACGTTTTGCTGTTCGTAACTCTGGTGCGGTGGCTGTTGTTGAAGGCGTTGGTGACCACGGTTGTGAATATATGACAGGTGGTGTCGTTGTTGTGCTAGGTGCTACAGGGCGTAATTTTGCTGCCGGCATGTCTGGTGGTGTGGCTTATGTCATGGATGAATCCAAGACTTTTGAAAAACGCTGCAACATGGCCATGGTTGAGCTTGAGCCAGTTCCAGAAGAAGACGAGTTGCTAGAAAAGCTTCATCACCACGGCGGTGATCTGATGCACAAGGGGCGCGTGGATATTACGTCCGACATGACACGTCATGACCAGGAGCGTTTGTTCCAGTTGATTACCAGCCATATGCATTATACTGGGTCACAACGAGCCAAGGAAATTCTGGATGATTGGGAAACGTATCGTGCCAAGTTTGTCAAAGTCATGCCGGTAGAATATCGCCGCGCGCTCAAGGAAATGGAAAACATGCGCCTTGGTAAAGTAGCTGCGGAGTAGGGGAATATTATGGGTAAAGTTACAGGATTTCTTGAGATAGATCGTCAGGTACCAAAGTACCGTCCAGCTTCTGACCGCGTTCGTCATTTCGGTGAATTTACAATTCCGATGTCGGATGAAGAAGTTACCAAGCAAGCTGCGCGCTGTATGGACTGTGGTATTCCTTATTGTCATGGTGACACGGGGTGTCCTATTCACAATCAGATTCCGGACTGGAATGATTTGATTTATTCTGGCGAGTGGGAAGAGGCTATTGCCAACCTTCATTCGACCAATAATTTCCCGGAATTTACAGGCCGGATTTGTCCTGCGCCTTGTGAAGAAGCTTGTACGCTTAATCTTGAAGATGAGCCTGTTGCGATCAAAACTGTGGAGCAGGCAATTGCGGACAAAGCCTATTCTATGGGTTTGATAACACCACAATTGCCAGAAACCAAGACGGGCAAGAAAATCGCTATCATCGGGTCGGGTCCTGCGGGTATGGCGGCAGCGCAACAGCTCGCGCGTGTTGGTCATGAAGTTCATGTTTATGAGCGTGAGAGCAAAGCTGGTGGCCTGCTACGCTATGGCATTCCTGATTTCAAAATGGAAAAGCATTATATCGATGTTCGTGTTGAACAGATGGAAGCTGAAGGCGTTACTTTCCATTATAATCAGAATGTTGGTGTCGATGTTTCAGCTGACGAAATCAAGAAGAACCATGATGCAGTTTTAATTACTGCTGGTTCTGAAATTCCGCGTGCGGCAGGTATTCCTGGTGCTGATTTGGCTGGTGTTCATGATGCGATGCCTTTTCTTGTTCAGCAAAATCGCCGTGTTGGCGGTGAGCCGATTGACAGTGCCGGATGGCCTTCCCAAGAGGTTTGGGCGGCGGGTAAAAATATTGTTGTCGTAGGCGGTGGTGATACAGCATCTGATTGTATTGGCACATCTTTCCGTCAGGGCGCTGTGAACGTAACACAGCTTGATATTCGCCCTGAGCCACCTGAGCGCGAAGACAAGATGATGGTTTGGCCTTATTGGGCAACCAAAATGCGTACGTCATCGTCGCAGGCTGAAGGAGCTAAACGTGAATTTCAGGCTGCGACCTTGGAATTTGTTGGCAAGAACGGAAAACTCATTGGCGTGCAATGCATCCGCGTTGATGAAAAACGTCAGCCAATCCCTGGTTCAGAGTTTATTATGAAAGCCGATCTTGCTTTCATCGCTATTGGTTTTGGCAGCCCGATGACTGACACTTTCATCAAGGAGCTTTCACCTGAACTTAAAACCAGCTCTCGCGGTGATGTTTCAATCAGTGCAGATGACAAGGATTACAAAACATCCGTCGATGGCGTTTATGCTGCAGGTGACTGCCGTCGTGGTCAATCACTGGTGGTTTGGGCAATTAGAGAAGGTCGCCAGGCCGCTCGCTCAATCGATCTTGATTTGATGGGCGCTACCGATTTACCGCTGTAGATCATACTAACTGATAGATTTATTGCGTTGTAGTCGATGGCTGAATGTTTGTGACAGTCGGTTTAGGCGCCAATCTTTTTGAAATGTCTATGGCGTCGGATTTCTTTTCATCCTTGGCTTCGACTGGCTGAACGATTGGTGCGTCCTCTTTTGGCTTGCCCCAAGACGCATCAATTCTTCCTGCTCTTGGCAGATTGACTTCGCCTTTTTGTACCAGTCTGTAGCTGTCACTTGTTTCGTTTTCGGATGCTGAAACAATATTTTTTTCACCTTCGAGAATGTCGCCACCGTCTAATGCAGGCGAACCAAGAGGAATGACAACTGTCTTACCTGTGCCTATAGGGTCATACTCAGGCACATTTGGCTGTGCAATCCCGGGGTTAATTGTTCCTAATGATGCATAGTTGAAGCCATCAGGGTTTCCGATAACACCAATTTTTTGAAGTGCCTTGTCCGCAAAGAAGGCGAGTTTGGCACGTCCTGCGCGGGTCATGTTGATGCCCTTGCTACCGCGCAGCCTAACGATCTGACCATTAATATCAGGACCAGCACTGACGAACTTACCTTCTTCGTTCGTAAATCCATCCCAGATGTCAACGTATTCACCGCCACCAACCGCTGCTACTTTTGTGCGATAGATTTCATTAAAGACAAGGTAATCTGCATTCATCCTACCAGAGCGAACAGGGGGGAGGCCGACCCAAACAAGCGGAATTTTTTGACTGAAACCGATTGAGGCTATTTTACCAACACGGTTGTTATACTCAGCCAGCCAAGCTTCCGAAAGTTTTTCCGGCTTACCTTCAACCGTCCAAAGCTTTTGTCGGTCGTTCATGCCAAGAAGCGCTACAATTGCTACTGGTTTGTATTCATCAATCAGCGTTGGAATATATTCTGGCCAGTTAATGACGTCATCACGCACAATGCCTGACGATGGATCTGTTTTATTTACAACCACAACATTTGGATTTGATGCATAAAGTTTTTCAAGTTCGCGACCCATGCCGCCCGCAAGGAAATCGCCTACAACAAGGATTTTCGCAGCATTTTCGTTTTTGACTGCGATTACCGCTGGTTTTGCCGCTGCTGCGGCACCAACTGTGCGCTCTGTCTTACGTTTGGTTGTTTTCTTTTTTACAGCTTTAACCGTTGTTGCCTTTTGAGGAGGCTTTATCACCTTGATTTTTGTTTTTTTCTTGCGACGTTTAAAGAGAACATCAAAAAGCGTTTTGCGTTTTTTCTTTTGCTGAGCCTGAGCCTGTTCAACACCGATAATCGGGCCAAGCGCGATGTTCAACACAGGTATGGATGGTGCTGCTATTCCAAGCGACACTAAAATAATGATCGATAGTGTTAAACGACGTAGCATTATACAACTCACTGATACATTTTATCAGTGCCTTTACTCAATTACTTTTTGCCACTTCATACAAGGGGCAGTACTAGCCGCCTCTTAGTTTAGACAAAACACGCTTCGATGCATAGCCATCTTGTGCAAGACCTACGCTTTTTTGATAGCTTTTAATGGCTTTTCTCGATCCACCGCCGATTTTTCCATCAATCTCACCGTCATAAAAGCCCTTTTGCAATAATCGTGCCTGCAGCTCTTTGGCTTCTTCTTCGTTCAATCGAATGTATCCACGCGGCCAATCTACCGCGAACTCACCATAGCCGGCAAGTCTGTCCGCAAGATGGCCAACTGCCAATGCATATTTATCGGCGTTGTTGTAGCTTTTTAAAACAAAGAAATTTTTTGTCATAAGAAAAGCTGGGCCGTTTGCGCCTGCCAGTATTTTAATGTTGGCCTTTCTATTGCGATCTGGAAACTGCTTTCCTTTAACGCGTTTGATGCCAAGTCTTTCCCATTCGCCTAACGTTCGACTTGAGGTTCCTACCTGAGATGTTTTAAAGCCACGCGGTGTCGTAACTTCATACCCCCAGGTTTGACCAGAACGCCAACCATTTTTCTTTAAAAGATTTGCCGCTGATGCAAGTGCATCAGGCACAGATTCCCAGATGTTACGTTTGCCATCGCCGTCGATATCGACTGCCCAAGCCTGATAGCTTGTCGGAATGAATTGGGTATGCCCCATGGCGCCAGCCCAAGAACCGCGCAAGTTTCTTGCCGAGACATCGCCATTTTGCACAATTTTCATGGCGGAGATTAATTGGCTGCGTGCAAACTTTCTTCGACGTTTGTCTTGATAGGCCAGCGTACCCAGAGAACGGGCAACGCTTCTAAGTGCTGAATCGCGTTCGAGCGCTGCGCCATAGGACGTTTCCATTGACCAGATTGCCAAGAGGATATGACGGTCAACGCCGTAACGTTTTTCGATTTTATCCAGCCAAGGCTTGTACTGAATTTTTAGGGCCTGGCCTTTTTCAATCGCAGATTTCGTGATGCGATTGTCCATGTAGTCCCAAACCTTGGATTTGAATTCTGGCTGGAAATTAGCTGATTTTATAACCTCAGGGTCCGGCGCAGTTATGCCGGCAAACACAGCGTCATAAGTGCTGGTGCGAACACCATTTTGCGCTGCAACACCTCTAAAATCCCGGATCCATTTTTTAAACCCTGCATCAGCAAGGGCTGGGCTGGATAAGAGTGCCATGGAAACTGTTACTGCCATTCCAGTATATTTGAAATGAGAAAAAAGCCTATTTGTCATTTGGTCCTACCCTCCAGCGCAATTGTCAGGTTCATATCGCTCTTGGTTTACTGCGAATCAATTGATACCTGCATCATCATAGTCTGTAGACTCTCAGGAATAAATGGACGGATTTATGGCGCTGACATGAACTTTTTGTCAAAAAAGTTAAGGGTGGTTAAGCTGTTCTCTTCAAGGCTGGGAGTTTCTTTTCCCAATTCAACGCACTGGAAATTATGGTTTCGAGATCGTTGTGTTTTGGTTGCCAATCCAGACGGTTCATCAAGCGATGCGCATTTGCGGTTAAAGCTTCGATATCACCTGCACGACGTTCAGTTTCTATGACGCGGAAGTCATTTCCTGAAATGCTCTTTACGGTGTCGATAACCTCACGCACGCTATAGCCTTGGGAGTAGCCGCAGTTTGCCGTAAATTTCTTGCCACCAGCGCGTAAATACTTAAGTGCTTCGTAGTGCGCGTTTGCCAAATCGCCAACATGGATAAAGTCCCGTATGCAGGTGCCATCGTGTGTGTCGTAGTCTGTGCCAAACACTTTCATGGAACTACGATTGCCGCTTGCTGCTTCACAGGCGACCTTAATTAGGTGCGTTGCACCCTCGGTTGATTGACCGGTACGGCCTTTTACATCACAGCCTGCTACGTTGAAATAACGAAGAATGACATATGAAAAATCATGTGCTTCAGCCGTGTCACGTATCATCAGTTCGGTCATCAGCTTGGATGTCCCATAGGGCGACATTGGGTTAAGAATAGCATTTTCGCTGATTGGGCCTTCGGTCAAAGGATTGCCATAAACGGCTGCAGTTGAGGAAAAAATAAATTTCTTTACGCCCGTATTAACTGCTGCTGCAATGAGGTTACGTGAGTTGCCAGTATTGTTTTGATAATACATCAAAGGGTTTTCAAGCGACTCAGGCACGACAACCGAGCCCGCAAAATGGATGATCGCATCAATATTATTATCCTTGATGATCGCTTCCATGGTTTGTTGGTCGCCGATATCAGCTTTTACAAAGCTTACACCTTTTGGGATTGCCCATTCGAAGCCAGTTGTCAGATTGTCTACGACCAGAACATCTTCTTGATTATCCAATAGTTCCCAAACCATATGAGAACCGATGTATCCTGCGCCGCCTGTTACTAAAACTGTCATCACCTGAACCTTTTTTACCTTACCTTGTGTCAACATATATGACTTTGCTTAGAATCTTGCTAAAGGTGGAGGCGAAACTGTAATGACTCGCTTCATCTTCTGTTAAGCAAGTGATTGGCATAAACGTGGCACTTTATTTATAGAACGAGGCTTCTTTCCATGTCTGAAAAAAAACCTGTCCGCAAAGCGGTCTTTCCTGTTGCGGGTCTTGGAACCCGTTTTCTGCCAGCAACCAAAGCGGTACCAAAGGAAATGCTCACGGTGTTGGACAAGCCCGTCATTCAGTATGCTGTTGATGAAGCCCGCAAGGCAGGCATTGAACATTTCATTTTTGTAACAGGCCGGAACAAGGCTGTTATCGAAGACCATTTTGACCTTGCCTATGAACTGCAAGACACACTGGAAAAACGCAACAAGACGGAAGCAATCGAAACGCTTTCTAAGTACCAACCACGTCCGGGTGAAACTAGTTTCACGCGGCAACAAGCCCCATTGGGTCTTGGACACGCCGTTTGGTGCGCGCGCGAATTAGTAGGCAATGAACCCTTCGCGCTTTTGCTTCCTGATATGGTGATGAAAGATGAAAAAGGCTGCACATCGGGGATGATCGATCTTTATAATCAGACTGGTGGTAATATTATTGCGACTGAAGAAGTGGCTTGGGAAGAAACTCACCAGTATGGTGTGATTGAAAAAGGCGAAAAAGCTGCCACTGGTTTTGAGGTGACAGGCATGGTTGAAAAGCCTGCTCCTGGTACTGCGCCTTCCAATCTGTTCATCAACGGACGTTATATTCTGCAGCCTGAAATATTTAACGTGCTTGAAAAACAAGCGCCAGGTGCCGGCAATGAAATCCAATTGACAGACGCCATGTTGACGCTCGCAAAAAGTCAAAAATTTTACGGCCATGTTTTTGAAGGTGAGACGTTTGACTGCGGTTCAAAAGCTGGTTTTATTCGCGCCAATATTGCCTATGCCTTGGATGATCCTGGCATCAGAGGCGAAGTTCTTAGCGATCTTAAAAAATGGGTGCTTTCACGCTTTAAACTGCTTTAAATGCTTTAAAGTTTATCTTTGAAGTCTGACGCCAATTTGTCCGCTGGTTGCATCAAAGCTTGAGTTGGGAGCGTCAGTTTGAAAGCTTTGGTATTCAACTTCTGACGTAATCGCCATGAAGCGGTTCACCCAGTATTCCGTGCCGACGCCAACTTGTAGTGTTGTGTTATTGTCGTCATTCGTTTCAATTTGTGCATCTGCAAATGCGTTCACCGAGAAACGGTCGGTGATCTGTCTGGTCGCGTCTACCCGGCCGTTATAGATGATCGAGCCGTTCTCATCAGGTGTAATTGAATTATTCGTCGTTGTCCCCAAGGTAACTGTGATTTGAGTGTCACGCTCTGGTGACCAGTTTAACTGTCCGTTGAGCGTAAAAGCATTGAGAGTATCGAGAAGGGGATCTTCAAAGCTCTCATTGACATACCCAACGGCAATTTCGCCTGTCAGTTTTTCGCCCAAGTCAATTTCCACACCGCCGCGCAATTCGAAAATATCACTGTCGCGATTATTACCATTGCGATCGCTTTCCTGATCAAAATCCCTAATGGCATATACGCCTTCAATAAAAGGTGTAACTGCAGGCGAGATTTCATATCCAAGGCGTGCCGTTGCGCGATATTCGGTATTGTTTTGGTCCCCTTCGTTTTGAATAATCCCGCCGCCTAAATCGGATGGTTGAAATTCGTCACGGTCAATATCGCCACGTAAGGTGACTTGCAGTTTTCTGTCCGTGCGCTGGAGTTCTATGCCGCCACCCCAATTTTCCACAATGGGATTATCAACTGCACCCGGTGCCAGTGTGCTGCTCGTGAAGCCTTGTGTTGATACGTTGTAAAAACCGTTGGTGGTTACAGTGTAGCCGTCAATCAGGTCCAGTCTGAGTGCTGTATCAATTGCCAGTTGTGGTTGATCAATTTCCTCATCATCAAAAGGACGCCTGTAGGAACCATTGATGTTGGTCTGCCACTGGTGGCGAGACCAATTTGATGTGACGCTTGCTGTCACCGAGGTTTCAGAAAATGCTCCGCCTTCGCCATCTGCTTGCTCAGAGACATTGCTTGAATAACCAATGGCCTGTTCCAGAGAGATGTTTAAATCAAATGTGCCTAGCCTAATACCGGTTGGTGCAAACGGGTCAGTCTCGCGAGTAGCTGGCGTTCCTGTTTGAACTGGATCGACTGCAATATTATCCAATGTGGAGCCATCAGGGTCTGAAGGGTTTGTAATCGGTGTTACAGGAAGTGCCGGTTGTGCGCGTTGCTGGGTGCTGGAAGGTAGAACGGCTGGTGCAGGTTCGGCTTCGACTTCAACAGGTTCAC
>CALFBU010000208.1 GCA_937951455.1 uncultured Rhizobiaceae group bacterium | reverse complement strand
GTCGGGCATTGCGGTTTGTGAGGGAAGCAATCGTTTCCATGCTTGTTTCTACCAGTGAGGTGGTTTTTCATTTGGGATTGGGGCATCAATATTGTCTTCAAGAGAAGAGAATCTGCTTTCCAGCATGGCGATTTTTCGCTCAAGTTGTTCGATGCGCTTGGCACTGTGAATAAGCTCGGAAGATAACTCTTCGTTGTTCATGCTTACATGCGCCAGCTCTTCTTCAAGTTTCGTAATGCGGTTTTCTGTTGTGTCCATTGTCAAGCTACTTGAATAATTTGTGATTGCTCTTTTACCCCTTAAAGGTTGATTTCCACACCAAAGTCAATCTAGGCTTGTGTCTATATCGTTGGAGGATACCACCATGAAACCTTATTCCAAAATTCTAAGCTTTGCTGCAGCAGGTATTTTTACCTGTTTTGCAAATGTCAGTTTGGCCTTTTCAGCAACACAAGCAAAGCCGATCGAAATCAAGGGCGAGATCATTGACACTTGGTGTTATCTATCAGGCGTCATGGGGGGTGAGGATGCGGTCGTTGGTTCAGCGCATCACACATGTGCGCTATGGTGTGCGGCTGGTGGCATCCCTGTTGGTGTTTTGGATGAAGACGGTCAGATTTATATGGTCTTAAAGCTTAAAGGCGAAGGTTCACTGGCCAAAACAGATAATATTATGGAAATCCAGTCAGATGTTATCACTGCAAAAGGCATGCATTATGTGCGTGACGGAGTGAATTATCTCGTTGTGGAAGATGTGATTGCGAATGAAGGGATTACCAATTTGAACCATCTGGATTATGGTTCGGTTCCGCCCAATTCGTTTCCTGAAAACTTCTTAAGCAAGCAATAGGGGCGTAGGTCATGAAAATTTTTCAAAATAGAGCATTTAAAACATCTTCAGTTCTTTTAGCTGTCGCATTTTCCGCGACTACGGCCCTTGCAGAAGATTTCACAAAAGGCAGTAAAGCAAAAGACTTTGGCCTGAATGAAGCGGTGCAATCCACGTTTTCGGCCAAAGTTGTTGATCTTTTGTGTGAAGTTGCAGGGGATTGTACTGACAATTGTGGAGCGGGTAATCGTCAATTGGGACTGGTTCGCGATGCGGATAACAAGTTGATTGCTGTTCTTAAAAATGGGCAATTTTCCTTCAATGGTGCAGTAGAGGACTTGCTTCCATATTGTAACCAGAAAGTTGAAGTCGATGGCATTATGGTTGGTGACCCTGAGGAGCATAATACGCAGTTTTATATGGTCCAATTTATCAAGGCAGAGGGCGCTGCTGAATTTAACAAGGCCAACAAGTGGACAAAGGCTTGGGCAGCGCGCAATCCGGACGCCAAAGGCAAAGGACCATGGTTCAGACGTGATCCGCGCGTTATCAAGCAGATAGAAGCGAACGGTTACTTTGGTCTCGGCAAAGATGCCGACATCGCATATGCAAAAGAAAATCAATAAGGTTTTTAAGATGCGAAAGACACTTCTGGCTGGTCTTGCTTCTGTATTTTTATTGTCGACCGCATTTGCACATGATGGGGTAGTACATGATAATTTGAATGATGCACTGAAACATCAGGAAGAGACATCACCCAATACATTGGGATTTCCTGATGTTAAGGGTGGCGATTTTGATTTGATTGATCATAACGGTGAGAAACGCACTTCCAAAAATCCCGATGGTCATTACCAAATGGTTTTCTTCGGATATGCCAATTGCAAGGCAATATGCTCTGTCGCATTGCCGAGAATGGCTGCCGCTGTCGATGTTTTGAAAAATCAGAACATCGAAGTCACTCCGCTTCTGATTACCGTAGATCCTGAACGTGATACCGTCGATAACATGAAAGAGGCTCTTGCTTATCATCATAAGGATATGATCGGCCTTACGGGCAGTGAGGCTGCTCTTGATGTAGCTTATAAGGCTTTTAATGTTGAAAAATCATTGGTCTATGAGCATCCTGAAGAAGGGCCGATTTATGCGCATGGATCTTTTATCTACCTGATAGGCCCGGATGGTGACTTTAAAACGCTTATGCCGCCGATTCTCAGTCCTGAGCGCATTGCTGAGGTTGCCAAAGGCTATATTTCAGGCGAAAAATCATAATTCTCAATAGATAAAAATCGTTATTCATCAAAAGTTTACAAGCCGTGAACTGATAATTAACTTCATGTTAACAATAAGTGCTTCATTATTGGGTTAAGTTACCTTACGGAAATATTTTACTTAACCAAAATAGTGAGTCGCCATTATGCAAGCAGAGAGAAAAATAGAAGAAGCGTCAGTTTCTGATGCTCCCGCACTGTCCCAAGCAGATGTAATGCAGCACATTATGTCTAATCCAGCTGATGCTGTGGAAGTTGGTAGTAAGTTGCCAGCGTTACAAAGAGCCCGCATTGCACAGTTTTGTTATGGTAGGGTTCACATGCGTGAACTTGGTCTTCGTTTGGCAAGTACATGTGATTTGATGACCCTAAAGGCTGCTTTCGGACGGGGTGGTGAAGTTGTCTTCAAACAATCCCGCGATGTTGATAAAACATTGGGCAAACTAAAAAATGCTCCAGGTAATCAGTCGCCAAGACCGATCACGCTTAAAGGCAGCATTACAGGTTAATTCACAACCATCAAATCGTTTAGGTCGCATTTTATGTTTTTGGCCTAATCACATAAAGTTTAAAACTGGCAATGATTTTTGATTGCGCAAGGACTTTATTCAGTCGTAGTTCAGGTAGATTATGTAATTTAATCAGACCTTGAATTATTAAAGTTTACATGACCACGCTGCCAGAAAATATTCCATTTACGATCAGCACGTCTGACCCTACTGCATCCATCCGTGCGAGTGGCAAGATTGTGATTGGGCAATTGGGTCAAACGCTTGATGGCTGCATAGCTACGCCAACGGGTGATTCCAAATATATCAACAGTGATTGCGGGTTGAAGCATCTGCATAAAATTCGTCGGGATGTGGAAGCTGTGATTGTTGGAGTTGGTTGTGTGAACGCGGATGACCCTGAACTGAGCGTTCGTCTGTGTGAAGGGGCGAATCCTGTACGTGTGATTATCGATCCGCGAGGGCGTGTTGATTTAAACGCTAAACTTTTCAGCGATGGCATTGCCGATGTCATCATCATCACATCCAACAAGACGGATCATCCTGCACTGGGCAAGGCTGAAATCATAATGCTTCCATCTGATGATTTTCACATCTGCTCCTCTCAAATTGTGAAGGCGCTATTTGGCAGAGGATATAAGAAAATACTGGTAGAAGGGGGCAATCAGACGCTTTCCAATTTTATGGATGCAGGTGTGTTGGACAGGCTTCATTTGATTGTTGCACCTGTTATCATGGGCGGTGGGCTTTCTGGTTTAAATCTATCACCCATAGACAAACTGGATGAGGCACTTCGTCCTGAAGTGACACTTTATCCGCTTGGGCGAGATGTTCTCTTTGATTGCAATCTTGCCAAGGTGACATCTTAGGCGGGGACTGCAAAAATATCCTTGTGCCCGACCAATAAGGATGCGTCCTGATTTTGGACTAGATTTATACGCTCCAAAAGCCATTCTTTGAAATCGACAGATTTTTCAGGTTCGATATCACAAGCCGCATCATGCCAGCCTTGCAAAAGCATGATTTGAAAATCCTTGTGCTTTGCATTTCCAACCCAATCAGATTTTGCATGGGCTACCTGATAGCCAGCATTTTCAAAAAGCTTGATTGCCGTGTCCGCAGCATCTGGGCCTAGCGCTTGACCAAATCCCTTGTCGGTTCTTTGGTGGGTATTAAAGGCGTTTAGAACTTGTGTGTCCATTGCGTGTTCGGGCTCGCATTGCACTTTGCCATCATAGGTCAGCGCTGCGTAGAACGGAATTTTTCTGGATGTAATTTCACGTACCATGGTTTCAAGCCAGTCTTTTGAAACCAGATCAAGAAAGGCAGAAGTGGTAATCAAGTTGGGCTCATGTGTGAATAGTGCATCTAGTGATTTTGATAAATCCGCAAGGGAAAACTCAATCCTATCACCTTTTGCTTCGCCTTTGGCAACGTCCAGCAGAGCATCATCATGGTCGATCAAG
>CALFBU010000207.1 GCA_937951455.1 uncultured Rhizobiaceae group bacterium | reverse complement strand
GGGCCATCATAATCGATAAATGGCTGTTGTTTGCCCGTACCAAAAAACAGCTTGATCGTTTTGAAAAAGTATTTTGGTCTGGTCAGTCGCTTGAAGAGCTGTATCGTTCTCTTTCTGACAGAAACCCGAATGGCATGGGCGGTTTGTTTGTCGCGGCGATGCGTGAATGGAAACGCTCTTTTGAACGCGGTGCAAATTCGCAAATCGGGTTGGGTATGCGCATAGACAAAGTGCTTGATGTTTCGCTCGCAAAAGAAGCCGAGCGCCTCGAAAGCCGTTTGATGTTTTTGGCAACGGTAGGTTCGGCGGGGCCCTTTGTTGGGCTGTTTGGGACGGTTATCGGTATCATGACATCATTTCAGGCAATCGCTGGTTCAAAGTCTACCAGTCTTGCGGTTGTAGCACCCGGTATTGCAGAAGCCTTGTTGGCGACAGCACTTGGCCTTCTTGCTGCCATTCCAGCGACTATATTCTATAATAAGCTTATTGCTGATGCAGGCAAAATTACAACACGCCTTGAAGGGTTTGCAGATGAATTTTCTGCCATTCTTTCAAGACAGATTGATGAAAAGGCAAGTCGGGAAAATCAACAGCCTCGTGCTGCCGAATAACTGACAGGTTAGGAACTCTATTATGGGAATGTCTATGGGAGCAGGCGGCGGCGGTGGCGGCAAAAGACGCCGCAGAAGACGCGTAGCACCTGTCAGCGAAATCAACATTACGCCATTTGTGGATGTGATGCTTGTTCTGCTTATTATCTTTATGGTTGCTGCACCGCTCTTGACCGTTGGTGTGCCGATTGATCTACCTGAAACTCAGGCAAAATCGCTAACACCTGAGACACAGCCGATTACGATTTCAGTTAATCAGGAGGGCAAAGTGTTCATTCAGGAAAATGAAATTGATGCTGAAAGTATTTTGCCACAATTGGAAGCTATTGCTCAAAATGGTTACGAAGAGCGCATCTATGTTCGTGGTGATCGGGATGCGGATTATGGCACGGTGATGAAAATCATGGCGCGTATTTCTGCTGCCGGATACAAGAAAATCGGTTTGGTTACATTGCAAGAGCAAGGTCAATAACGTTATATGAAACTCGGTACTACCCTTTCCAGTGTTGCGCATATTGCCATCCTCTCATGGGGATTATTGGCAGTGTCTGCGCCTGCGCCATTGGAAGTGGCTGATGTGGAAAGCGTGCCGATTGATATCATTCCGATTGAAGAATTAGCCAATGCGGTTGAAGGCGCCAAGGAAGCGGAAGTAACCGACACGCCTGCACCTACGCCAACCAAAAAACCGGAAAGCAATCCTGATGCCCAAAATGTCGGGGATGCAAATTCGGATACTAAGGTAGAGGCAGAAGCGCCTGCGAAAGATATTCCGACAGAGGAAACTTCCGAAGCTGCCAAGGCACCAATACCAGAGCCAAAACCAACGCCTGAACCTACACCTGCGGAAAAAGTTGAAAAACCAACTGCGAAAGCAACGGAAGTTGCTGCACTTCCTGATCCGGCAACACCTGTTGTTCCGGAAACACCTGCGCCCACGCCCGAGCCTGAAGTCTCAGAGGATGGTCTCGAAAAGCTGATTGAAGAAAACCGTATTCCTGTTCCAGCCGTCGCGCAGCGTCCGAAGCCTGCCAAGCCTAACACGGCGAAGACGGATGATCGGAAACAATTGGCCGAATTGACGAAGGCAGCGGGCAAGCCTGATGCGCCGACCAAAAAAGAAGTAAAGAAAGAAACCAAGCTTCAAGACAAGAAGAAAGCTTCTTCAGGCGGGCAGAAAAAGTCAACAAAAACCGCATCACTTGGAACCTCGCAGGGCAAGTCCAGTGGCAAGCTTTCGCGTAGTGAAATGGATGCGCTTAGATCAGCGGTTGAGCGATGCGCAAGTGGTATCAGTGGACAGCTAATTTCTGAAAACTTGCAAATTAAGATTGTTATAAAGCTTGCGCCTGATGGTAGTATCAAAAGCATTCCTGTTGTTGATACCATTGGCGGTACGTCAGCAGAACAAAGACGCTATGGACCTGCTATGTTGCGTGCTGTGAAACGTTGTGCGCCTTACGATTTTTTACCTAAAGACAAATATGACACTTGGGCTGAGATAGTTCCAACTTTCTATCCAGCCAAGATGTTCCAGTAGAATTTTAAGACCAAGAGGAAAACCAAATGTTTTCAATATTTCAAAAGCTTTTTATCACACTCACCATCGTTTTCGCATTCGTCACGAACGCAAATGCGCGTATTGAGTTTGATATTACACGCGGCAACGTTGAGCCTCTACCAATTGCGATTATGGATTTCCAGGGTGACAAAGTCGCTCAGGATATCTCAAATGTCATCGCGAATAATTTGCGTAATTCCGGTCTTTTTAAACTCACGGACAAGGCTGCCTTTATTCAAAAAACGCTAGAGGTAAGCGGTCGTCCGAAATTTGAAGATTGGCGTGTTCTTAATGTGCAGGCGCTTGCCAATGGTGCAGTGACAACCCTGGGTGATGGTCGTCTTCGTGTGGACTATCGCTTATGGGATATTTTTGCATCCGAAGAAGTATTCGGCGGACAGCGTTTGGAAATTGAAGCAAAGTTTTGGCGTCGTGCGGCGCACATTATTTCTGATAAAATTTACGAAGGGCTGACGGGTGAAAAAGGGTATTTTGATACGCGTATTGTATTTGTTGATGAATCTGGGCCGAAAAACAAACGCGTCAAACGTTTGGCAATTATGGATCAGGATGGTGCCAATGTGCGCACGCTGACACGCGGTAGCGATCTGGTTTTAACGCCCCGCTTTTCACCGACACGCCAGGAAATCACATATATGTCTTTCGAAGGTGGTCAGCCACGTGTTTATCTTTTGCAAATTGAAACAGGTCAGCGAGAGGTTGTTGGTAATTTCCCTGGCATGACGTTTTCACCGCGTTTCTCGCCGGATGGGCAAAAGATTGTCATGAGCCTGCAACAAGATGGCAATGCAAACATCTACTCCATGGATTTGCGTTCGCGTAATACGACGCGTCTTACCAGTGGTGCTGCAATTGATACGGCACCTTCTTATGCGCCAGATGGCTCTCGTCTTGTATTTGAATCTGACCGTGGTGGTCGCCAACAGCTTTATGTAATGGGTGCTAATGGTGGCGAGCCAAAGCGCATCTCATTTGGTAACGGTCGTTATTCAACACCGGTTTGGTCTCCACGCGGTGATCTGATTGCGTTTACAAAGCAAACAGGCGGTCAGTTCCTGATAGGTGTTATGAAGCCTGATGGTTCAGGTGAGCGCATTTTGGCGGAAGGTTTTCACAATGAAGGACCAACTTGGGCGCCTAATGGTCGTGTCTTGATGTTCTTCCGTGAAACGCCAGGTGCGCAGGGTGGTCCTAGACTGTATTCCATTGATTTGACAGGACGTAATGAACGCCGTGTAAAGACACCTTCATTTGCATCTGATCCAGCGTGGTCGCCTTTGCTTGATTGATATGTGAGAATAAATATCTCTGTCACATTTTGCCGCCATTTTGACATATTACAGTGTTCAAAGGGCAAAACTTGTAGGGAACTGTGTTTAAGACGTTCCGAGTGAAACACGAAACAAAGGGCTTATTAAGAGGTTATTAACCTAGTTTCTTGAACAGGAATTAACCTGAACAAGTTATTATCAAAGCCAGTAAAATTTTATAGGAGCGACGGGCTAATGCTTGCTGCAACATCAATTCTTAAATCACCTGCATTTCTTGCCTTGGCCTTGGGCCTTGCGGTCGCTGGTTGTGCGAAAAAAGACAAATTGCCTGACAATTCGGGTCAGTTGGGTCTGAATAATACTGGCGGCGCAGCGCCTGGTTCACAAGAAGAGTTTACAACGACTATTGGTGATCGGGTGTTCTTTGAAACAGATTCATCCGTGTTAACGCCAACAGCGCGTCAAACGTTGACTGGTCAGGCACAATGGTTGCTTCGTTATCCTAATTACCCAATCACGATTGAAGGTCATGCGGATGAACGTGGTACACGTGAGTACAACCTGGCACTTGGTGCTCGTCGTGCTGCTGCAACACGTGACTTCTTGGCTTCCCAAGGTGTTCCAAGAAACCGTATCCGTACCATTTCATTCGGTAAGGAACGTCCGATTGCGGTTTGTAACGATATTTCATGTTGGTCGCAAAACCGTCGTGCAAGAACTGCATTGACTGCACCACAAGGCTAAATTGCGCTAAACTGCAAATGGCTATTTGAATTTTTAAAAAGCGGCTGGTTTAAGCCGCTTTTTTTGTTGGTTCACAACAAATTTTAGTCGCAGTTTTATTGCTTATTTAATTGAACACTGCTTCATTGGGAGCGATTTTATCAAAATGGGGAACGTCGAATGAAAAAACTATTTCTTTCCTTGTGTCTTGGCTGCGCGGTGATCGTACCTGCAAATGCGCTTGAACCGGGAACACCAATTATAAATGTCCAGTCTGGTGATGCGGCTTACCGCGTCAGTGTCTTGGAAGAGCAAGTGCGCCAACTCAACGGCCGCATTGAAGAACTGACCTTTCAACTCCTTGAAATGCAGGAAAAGCTTCGTCGTCAAAATGAAGATAACGAATTTCGCTTTCAGGAACTGGAAGAGAAAAAAGGTTCGCTCGAAGACACTTCAAACGAAAATATCGCTTCCAATGATGGAGACACAAGCCTGGAAAAGCCTGAACCGTCTGAGCAGACCGTATTTACGACTGAATCAGACGGAACGAATGAGCAAACTGAAACTGCCACAGCACCAACCTCTGTACCCACCATTGATGGGGTAGAGATTTATCAAGGCGAAGGTGGTCTTGATCCAAATCCATCTGGCACGCTTGGCACAATTCAGTTTGATGAAAATGGCAATATTATCGATAGCACAATCGGCAAGCCGCTTGATCTTACTGCTTTGCCAAAGGCTGGTGAA
>CALFBU010000206.1 GCA_937951455.1 uncultured Rhizobiaceae group bacterium | reverse complement strand
CAGAAATAGTAGTTGATATTTGATGTCCAACGATGGCGGTTTTTTCAGTTGCAAATAATCCATACAAGCCAGCGCCCAATACGATGAGGGGATATGGCACAGCTAAGAAAAATAATCCAACAAAGGCAAGTAATGCAATTACCCAATGCACTTTTTCAACCAAAGCTTTTTTGGAGACTTTGATGAGTGCTTCCAGAACGATCACAAGAACAGCAGCTTTCACGCCATAAAAAAGCGCTTCGACCAATGGTACATCGCCATAGCTGGCATAGACACCCGCCAATATCATGATGATTGCAGCGCCAGGAAGGACAAATAAAAGACCTGCAATCAAACCACCTAACACGCCATGCAATCGCCAGCCTGCATAAGTTGCAAGTTGCATGGCTTCCGGTCCTGGAAGCAACATGCAAAAACTAAGTGCATTTAAAAACTGTTGCTCAGACAGCCATTTTTTTTCATCAACGACGTGCCTGTGCATCAATGAGATTTGAGCCGCTGGCCCACCAAAGGACAAGATACCAATCTTCCACCATACAGCTGTAGTTTGGTTAAGCCTGGGATTTGGGGCGGTATCAAAAGTTGAATTAGACATCAATTATGTTTCCCAGCAGTTACAGGCCAGTCGTGCTTTTCATCTGTAGCATCTCTAGCCCATCTAAAAAGCGCATCATATAATAGCATGGCCGCATCCAACTGCTTAAGATCGTCTCTGAACATTCTTGAAAGCCCCAAAGAAACGGCAAGTAATCCAGCTGCCTCTGGCGCTAAATTATTGCTGTTCGTATCAGCGCATCTAATAATTTTAGCCAATCTATCCAAAGCTTCCATATGAATATTAAATTCATTCAGCATCGTGTCGAATGTACATTTATCCCCTCTGTGACTCCAGAAAACACCTTCAACATCAAATGGAATTGCATCGAATTTTTCAGCAACATTTAAAACTTGAGAAGGAGATACAAACAAGAACTGTGCATTGGGGTCTACAAATCGCCTAATAAACCAGGGGCAGGCAACACGATCAATCTTGGGTCGGTGGCGCGTAACCCAGACTGTGTTTTTGTTACTTTCAAGAGCTGGAATTTGGTTTGTTGAAACCATCGGCAAATTTGCATCGCGCCAAGCAAGTTGCCCACCTTCTAATGTTTCAACGTTTACACCCTGATTACGCAAAATGGCTGCTGCCCCTTGGCTTAATTTCAAGCCTTTTTGGCAATAGATGATGACATTACGATTACATGTTTTTTCAACTATCGAAAGAATATCATTATGCGGATGCCTAAACGCCGTAGGTATTAATTCTGGGTCATCCGCAAAATCGTCATCGATGCGCACATCAATGATAAGCGGGCATTCTGGTGTACCGATTAATTTGGATAGTTTTTGAAGTGAAATTTCATTAAATGACGCCATGTAGCATCCTCCTGTTTAAAGGTTGAAGGATACGAGCTTGGGCTGGCGCCTAACGGGGTACTCGCAAGACCCCTGTGTTTAAAGTGTTAAAGAGTTTGAATATTTATGTCAATTTGGAGATTGATGTTTACTCAGCTGCTTCCAGAACTTGCGGGCGAGCCATCATTAGATCATCAAAATATGCAATGGTTTTTGAAAGGCCTACTTCTAGTTCCACTTTCGGCTCCCAGTTCAACAGCTCTTTAGCCCTGCTGATATCCGGACAACGCTGAAGAGGATCATCACTTGGCAAGTTCAGATAATCAACTTTGGATTTTGAACCCGTCAACTGGATGATAATGTCGGCAAGTTGTTTAACAGTTATCTCGTGCGGGTTGCCGATGTTTACTGGTTCCGTGCCTGCAGTGGGGTGGTTCATAAGTGCAATCATGCCTGAGAGATTATCATCTACATAACAGAAGCTTCGAGTTTGTGAGCCATCGCCATAAACCGTGATAGGTTCATTGCGCAAAGCTTGAAGAATAAAATTCGAAACAACACGCCCATCATTTGGATGCATGTTCGGGCCATATGTATTGAAAATACGCATCACGCGTGTATCCAGCGAGTGTTGTCTGCGATAATCAAAGAACAGTGTCTCCGCACAACGCTTGCCCTCATCGTAACAAGAGCGAATACCAATCGGGTTAACATTGCCCCAATAGTTTTCTTGCTGTGGGGATACTTTCGGATCGCCATAAACCTCACTGGTAGAAGCTTGCAAAATTTTGGAACCCGTGCGCTTTGCCAGACCTAACATGTTTATCGCACCATGTACCGATGTCTTTAACGTTTGAACAGGGTCGTGCTGATAATGAATTGGAGACGCAGGGCATGCAAGGTTGTAAATTTCGTCTACCTCAACATAAAGCGGCATCGTCACATCGTGGCGTAAAAACTCGAAACGCGGATGGTTTTGCAGATCAGCAATGTTGTAACGCGAGCCTGAAAAGAGATTATCAACACCTAACACTTCGATATTAGGATTTTCGGCCAACAAATGTCTGCACAAATGCGAGCCTAAAAAGCCTGCCGCACCTGTAACCAGAATTGTTTTGTCAGATGGGTATGCAAAATTGTCAATCACACCAAAAATCCCTGCTTAACTTATAACCTCGTTCTCGGCACAAATTTCCAAGTGCGGAGTAAACATCAAAATAGTCAGTAATTTGCAGTTTCAAATTGGTGAAAACTACCAATGACATAGGTAGAAATTAAAATTTTTATATATATTTCAATATTTTAAAACATTTTCACTTTGTGTAAATAAAATACTTACGCTCCAATCCAAATTCAGCTTGACCTCTAGCTATATTTTAACCAAACGTTTTGAAATGATTAATCCAACTGAAAGCCTTAAGTTTCAAGGCTCATTATCCATTTTCCTGAGCGCAAGCATTTGGGGTCTATTCTGGATACCGCTACACTATTTTGATGAAGCTGGCGTTCATTCATTGTGGGCGGTCGCTTATATAAATTTCACGGCATCACTGATCGCACTTCCCGTCGCATTTTTATTTGGCAAGTTTGAACGTAATCAAGTTAAATGGCTATTGATTATGGGCTTAGGCATGGGGGCCGCAAATGTATTTTATTTCGCAGGGATAATTCTCTCTGACGTGATCAGGGTGATTTTCCTGTTTTATTTGCTGCCTATTTGGGCGACGCTGTTTTCAAGAATTTTATATAACGTACCCATTGGTAACAAGCGTATGTTTGCACTTATTTTTGCCCTTGCAGGTATTTGGCTTTTACTGGGGGCTGGTGGATGGCCATTGCCGCAAAACATCGGTGATGTTTTCGGTATCTTGGCTGGTATGTTTTGGGCGCTCGGATTGACCATGATGCGTGGACAGGCAGAACTTGATGCGCTGGTGGTTAGTGCGTCTGCCTTGATTTTTGCATTTATCATGGCAATTGTTCTAGGCCTCGTGATGCACACGGTAGTTCCAAATCTGCAACCAGCCATGCCTTCCTTTGAAACGACTATATCAATATTACTGCCCGTCATGGCATTTGGGATATTGGTTTTATGGACAACAATGTTTGGCCAATTGTGGGGTGCCAAATATGTAGCAGCCACGACCGCCGCCCTTTTGACCATGTCTGAAATTTTGGCTGCTACGATATCAACAGCCTTGCTTGATGCGTCCGATTTATCTTGGATTTCCTGGTTGGGTGCTGGCTTAATCATGGTGGCGATTTTAATTGATTTATTCGTTGGTAATTCGCAAAAGGCTGCAACAGCATGATAGAAGTTCTGGGTCTTATTCTACCACTTTTCGGTCTTATCCTGCTTGGGTTTATTGGAGCAAGAATTTCGAAACAACCGATTGAGGCATTGGGTTGGCTGAACACGTTTATTATCTATTTTGCGCTGCCAGCGCTATTCTTCAAACTCTTGTCAAAAACACCGATTGAACAATTGGCCAGTTGGAGTTTTATCTTTGCCAACATCGGCATCACCTTTGCAATTTTCACATTCACTTTTGTTATTGGCATTATCAATGCGAGAGGCAATATAGCAGAAGCAACCATACAGGGTTTGGCAGGCGCTTATGGTAATATTGGATATATGGGACCCGCACTTGCCATTCTTGCCTTAGGAGAACAAGCCGCCATACCTGTCGCAATTATCTTTTGCTTTGAAAATATAATGCACTTTGCCATCGCACCAGCAATGATGGCGATCTCTGGTTTAAAGAAACAATCAACAATTCAGCTCATCCTTGAAATCCTTAGAAAGATAATTTTTCACCCTTTCATTATGGCAACCGCAGTCGGTGTTTTAGCTGCCTCCATCAGCTTTACCCCGCCAGTGCCAATTGTAAGATTGATTGATTATCTTGCCCAAGCTGCAGCGCCTTGTGCCTTGTTCGCCATGGGTGTCACACTTGCCCTGCGACCGCTTAATCGCATGCCGTGGTCATTGGGATATATTGTTCCCATTAAGCTGATTGTTCATCCGCTGTTGATGTATGTGGGCCTCAGTTATGCAGGCAACTTTGATGCCAAGTGGATGTTTACAGCCATCCTATTGGCATCACTACCAACAGCGACAAATGTTTTTGTAATCGCACAACAGTACAACGTATGGGTTGAACGTGCCTCTGCCAGTGTCCTTGTTACAACTTCTGCATCTGTGATAACCGTTTCACTTTTGCTTTTCGGCATTACAACAGGTGCTGTTCCTGCTGACTTGTTTCCATAGGGCGTATGGATTCACCAAATTCACAATATTCCCTATACAAATGGGTTGTGAACACGTAGTGAAGCTGCAGAATGCGCGATGAAGCGTGTTGAACGCAGTTGTTATGTGCTCGAAGGGTGAGCTGGTAAAACAACCGCCCCTTATCGGAAGAGACATAATGACTGACTTTGAAGGCGTAAGCCTTGCGTTAAACAACGCACTAAAAAAACGTGGATATACTGAACTAACCCCTGTCCAACAATCAATGCTTGATCCAGATCTTGATAACAAGGATCTACTGGTATCAGCGCAAACAGGCTCGGGCAAAACGGTTGCCTTCGGGATTGCGATTGCACCGACATTACTTGGTGACGAAAACAAGTTTAAGAGAGCTGATGCTCCGCTTGCGCTTGTCGTAGCGCCAACACGTGAATTGGCACTTCAGGTTAAACGTGAGCTTGATTGGCTCTATGCAGAAACAGGAGCAATCATCACCTCCTGCGTTGGTGGTATGGATATACGTACTGAACGCCGCAATCTTGAACGTGGCGCGCATATCGTTGTGGGCACACCAGGGAGATTGTGCGATCACATCCGACGGCGCGCACTTGATGTCAGACAAATGCAGGCCGTTGTATTGGATGAAGCCGATGAAATGCTTGATCTTGGCTTTAAGGAAGATTTGGAATTCATTCTGGAAACCACACCAGAGACGCGCCGCACTTTAATGTTCTCGGCGACAGTACCAGCCTCGATTGGCAAACTTGCAAAACAATATCAAAACGATGCCGTGCGTGTTCAAACTTCCGAAGAACAAAAACAGCATGTCGATATCGAATATCGCGCACTCGTCGTTGCACCGCGTGAACGCGAAAACGCAATCATCAATGTGCTGCGCTATTACGAATCTGAAAACGCAATCATATTTTGTAATACGCGTGCGACCGTCAACCACATGATGGCACGTTTGAACAATCGCGGCTTTTCCGTTGTAGCGCTTTCAGGCGAATTTAGTCAGACGGAACGAACCCATGCACTCCAATCCATGCGGGATGGACGCGCAAGGGTTTGTATTGCAACAGACGTTGCAGCACGTGGCATTGACTTGCCGAAGCTGGAACTCGTTATTCATGCAGAGCTTCCAAACAATCCTGAAACGCTTCTTCACAGAAGTGGCAGAACAGGACGCGCAGGACGCAAAGGTGTCAGCGCCATGATTGTTGATCAAAAAGGGCGCAAGCGTGCCGAACGGCTATTACGTTTTGCAAAAATCAATGCAGAATGGGCGTCACCCCCATCCGCAGATGATGTCATTCAACGCGATGAAGAACGTATTCTGGCTGATCCGATTTTGACAAATCCAATTGAAGAAAACGAAAAAGATCTCGTTGAAAAACTGCTTGAGAATTTTACCATCGACCAACTTGCAACGGCATTTGCAAGATTAAGCCACAAAGACCGATCTGCACCTGAAGATGTGCAAACAGTCTCCTTCGATGCTCCAAAACCTGGCTCATTTAAAGACAGGCCTGAACGTGGAGGACGTGAAGGTGGCAGACAGCGCCGTGAGGAATTTGACGAAAGTGTCTGGTTTACAATTTCTGTTGGACGCAAGCAGAATGCTGAACCACGTTGGCTGATCCCGCTTCTATGCAAGTCTGGTGATATTACCAAAGCCGATATTGGTGTCATTAAAATGCAGCAGGAAGATACGCTTATCCAGCTTGATGCAGCACAAGCCGAAAGCTTTTTTGATAAAATTGGGCCGAACCAAACA
This sequence comes from uncultured Rhizobiaceae group bacterium, assembly GCA_937951455.1. Lineage (GTDB taxonomy): Bacteria > Pseudomonadota > Alphaproteobacteria > Rhizobiales > Rhizobiaceae > JAALLB01. The sequence goes on along the minus strand of CALFBU010000206.1, from coordinate 2,844 downwards.
ATTGATAAAAACATCAAGGTCAAACGCCTTCCGGGCAAACCAAAGGAAGGCGCTGAGCCTTATGTAAAACCATCTGGCGGCAAGAAAAAATGGGACGACAAACCCCGTCGCGGCAAAAGGGAACGTGATCAAGATCGAGACAATTCATTCCGTGACAAGCCTTATAAAGAAAAGCTATCGCGCAATGATACAATGAGCGATGCGCCTAAACCCAAGAAATCTTTTAAGCCTAAAAACGATAACAATAGTGAAGGGCATGAACTGCATACCAAACCGCCTCTGGATATGGATGCCTTGGGCAAAAAGCCTTTCAAGACAAAGACCAAAGATAAAGCTGCCTTAAAAGAAGGCTGGGCAAAGAAAAAATCAAAAGGTGCGGCTAAATCAAAATCAAGAAAACCGTCAGGTGGTCGTGACACGGGTGGCGGCAATCAAGGCCTAAAGAGAAAAAAAGACTGAATACAAACGTTATCAATTTAACGATATTAGCAAGATACTTTTAATCAATAGTGCTCATACTCCAATCATAGAGAGCAGAGTACGATTTGATATTGCCCTTCATTTGAATGAGGGAGGAAAGACAAATGCTTGATACTGCAATATATTGGATAACAGGTGGACATGGCCCTCAAGTTTGGATGCCATGGGTGATGATTTGCTTTGGTTGCATTATCACCTACACAATTGTGAGATATTTCAAGGGCTAGTTAAGCCCTTGAAATAAACTTAGCTGCGCATTTTTTCTCCGGTTGGATCGAACAACGGGTCGACATTTATCCGCGCACTTTGCCTGATGCCCAGAATTTCAATCTCGAACAATCCTTCGTCTTCGTTTTCAGCCAGTTCTGCGGGAATATAGCCTTGTGCGAGGGACGCTTTGACGTAATGGCCGTAGCCACCTGATGTAACCCAACCTATAACGCGCCATTCGCCATCGATATGGGGAACAGATTTAGCGACTTCCTTGCCTGCTGAATCAAAGCGTACTGCACCATAGCCATGGGGTGGCTCAATGCTGCCGTAGTCCTTGTCACCCACTTTTGCCCAAATGGGTTCGTCGCCCATGACATCTGCATTATCCGCATCAATCACAAAGGACACACGGCGCAATTTAGGTCCGTCCGAAAATTCTTTTGCTGAAGGTTCGCGCCCTATAAAGTCATTTTTAGAAAGTTTGATAAAACGGTCCATCGACGCTTCATAAGGCCCATAAATCGGTCGCATCTCTGCAAACCACGTTGGGAAGTTTTTCTCCAGCCTCATCGACAAGAGCGCGCGCATTCCGAAATCCACAATATTGAATTCAGCGCCGGCCTCTTTCAAACCCTCGTAGACTTTGCGCTGATAAACAGGCTCCATCCAGATTTCATAGCCAAGATCGCCTGAGTAGGTAATCCGGTTTATTATGCAAGGCGCTCCGTTCACATCCATTTCTCGGATATCCATGAACCTGAATGCTTCATTTGAGACATCTTCATCGCATAGCTTTTCAAGAACTTTTCGAGAATTTGGCCCTGCAATCGAAAGGCCCATCAAATCCATATCAAAGCGATGCACTTGAACCGATCCATCATCAGGCAAATGATCAACAAACCAGCGCATGTGATAGCGTGATGCGCCGAGTGATCCCCACATCATGAAGGCTTCATCAGAAACCTTGCCGATGGTGAAGTCGCCGATGAGTTTGCCATTTTCATTCAGCATTGGCGTCAATGCAATTCGCCCCTCTTTGGGCATGGTATTGGTCATGAGATGGGAAAGCCAGCTTTCAGCCCCTTCGCCGCTTACCTGATATTTTGCAAAGTTTGAAATTTCTGTGATACCAACAGAGTCACGAACGCCACGAACTTCATTGCCCACATGTTCAAAATCATTCGAGCGATGAAACGATAAAATGTCGTGCGCTTCTTCCTTGGACGGAGCGAACCAAAGTGGTGTTTCCAACCCCCATGTATCGCCCATCACCGCATGGTTTTTGTCTTTCATCACATCATAAAGCGGTGTTGTTTGTTGCGGACGCGCTGCTGGTAATTCTTCATTTGGGAAACGAATAGAAAAACGCTTTGAATAGTTTTCACGCACTTTGGCGTTCGTATAGCGAAGTGTTGCCCACTCGCCAAAACGGGTGACGTCCATACCCCAGATATCATGGCCAGGATCACCGTGTACCATCCAGTTGGAAAGTGCCAAACCAACGCCTCCCCCTTGGGAAAAGCCAGCCATGACGGCACAGGCACACCAGAAGTTTGTCAGCCCATCCACTGGCCCCACCAAAGGATTACCATCGGGGGCAAAGGTAAACGGCCCATTGATGGTTTGTTTAATTCCCGCGTTTTCAAAGGCTGGAAAATGTTTAAAACCAATTTCAAGTGAAGGCGAGATACGCTCGAGATCAGGTTGCAAAAGTTCATGACCAAAGTCCCAAGGTGTTTGCGTCGGTGACCATGGTTTGCAGGCTTTTTCATAAGTCCCCAACAAAAGGCCTGTCCGTTCCTGACGGGTGTAAATTTCGCCCTTGAAATCAATCACGCCGACCAACTCGCGACCTGTATCCTGATTGAACTCCAGCACCTCTGGCATTTCTTCTGTGAGCAAATACATGTGTTCCATGGCAAGGACAGGCAGTTCAAGACCCACCATGCGCCCTACTTCGCGCGCCCAAAGACCGCCAGCGTTGACAACATGCTCACAGCGGATTGTGCCTTTTTCGGTAACGACGTTCCAGGTGCCATCAACCTCCTGGGTCACGTCTTCAACGCGGTTTCTCAACTCGATATCAGCACCCAGAACCTTGGCAGCCTTTGCATAAGCATGCGTTGTGCCTGATTGATCAAGATGGCCTTC
>CALFBU010000205.1 GCA_937951455.1 uncultured Rhizobiaceae group bacterium | reverse complement strand
CAACCATCATACCGCGAAGTCTTTAGAACAGCGTAAGCAAGTAAACCATATGTCGTATAGCCGCCCACAAGATTAAAAACGCTTGTAGCCACCAAGAAGCCATCAACGCCGCTAGGCGATGGTGAACCTAAGGATAAGACTTGCCAGAATATAATACAGAGAAAGACAGGATGAATGAGTGCCGATATGATGATTGAAGTCAGCAAAAGATGAAATGCAAGCGTATTCTTAAAACCCATGTCGTCTATGAAATGAAACGGATTTCTGCTATGCACCAAGACAGTCTGCATCCAACCTTTGAGCCAGCGTGTACGTTGCTTTATCCAGGGTATAAACTCCGGGGGCGCTTCTTCATACGTTGGTAGTGTGATCGTACTACAGTGATACCCTTCACGAAACAATCGGACACCAAGATCAGCATCTTCCGTTACATTATAGGGGTCCCATGCGCCAACTTTTTTTAGGATATCCGTTTTAAAATGATTTGAAGTGCCACCCAATGGAATGGGAACATTCCATTTTGCCAGAACTGGCAAAATCCCACTAAAAAGCGTAACATATTCAATGGCAAACATGGCTGATAGCCAGTTTTGAGTATGGTTATGAATGTGTAGTGGCGCTTGGAGGCAAGCGAGTTTTTCGTCCTCCATCATGAACTTCGCATAAGCTTCTTTCAATTGTCCAGGTGAGGGGTGATCTTCCGCGTCATATAAAACGAGATACTCGCCACGACAAAGTGGAAGTGCATAATTCAAGGCTTTTGGTTTTGTTCTGGGATAAGCTGGCGTCACCTGTATCAACTCAAAACAAGAAGGCAATTTTGCATCCAGTATAGCCTCGATCGTCTCATAATCGTCTGCCTCACAGATCAGTTTGATATCCAGTTTGTGTTTTGGCCAATCAAGATTCCAAAGGCTTTGCGTTAAGGCTTCTATCTGGTTTGCTTCCTTGTAAAGAGCAACCAAAACAGAATAAGTCGGTAGCGCTTCATCGTTAGTCTGAATAATTCCTGTGTAGGGGGTGGAAGCTGGGGTAAAGCTTGCCAACAACAAGCCCCGCAGTAGGATGCTAGCTGTATAAAAAGCGGATAGAAACATCACGCAAAAGAATAGTGCATTTTGATTGTTGCTATAAATCAACCAGCCGATGCCTACCAGCATGATGAAAAAGGCGGTAGCTTGCCAGCCAGCAAACGTTTTTTTAGCGGAATAATGTGGCAATGAATTGCTCAGATTATGGATTGACTGGCTAAGCAGTAGAGCTTTCTTTTTTCGTTTTGCTATTTCAACTTCACGTTCACGCGCCAACATGTTTTGCGCATTATGCCATGTCTCAAGATCGATGATTTTTGTTTTAACGAGAACCTCAAACGCCTCAATGTCATATTTTTGAGAGAGCCTCCATGCGGCTTTCAAGTAGGGATAGCCAATGCCATATCTGTTAAGTATGAGTAATTCAGCGGGCAACCGCACGTTGGCATAAAATGCAGATTGTTCAGCAAGATTTGAAAAGTTTACTGAAGGCTCTTTTTTTTGTAGAACCACTTTGTGGTCGGGTGTAAGCAGAACATTACCCAAAAAAATACGCCTCCGCAGGGCTATATTAGTAAAAATAAATACATGTCGGTATGGATATTAGTATTAATGAATATAAAAACGCCAATTAAAATATCTTTATTGACCTTATTGATTTTAAGCTCGTCTATTTTGTCTTATGCTCAAGAAGTGAAAATCCCAAACTTCTGGGACAAAAATGAGCGCTTCGGAAAACCGGAAGTCTCAACGCTTCCACGAATGAGATTTCTGACAACAACAGATTTCCCGCCGTTTAACTTCATCGACAGGAAAAAGCGATTAACTGGGTTTCACGTCGATTTGGCAAGAGCTATTTGCGAAGAATTGGATGTTCTGAACAGATGTCAAATTCAGGCACTGCCTTGGGAAGAGCTACAAGAAGCACTTGCAAAAGGTGAGGGAGAAGCCATCATTGCCGGCCTTGCCATAAATCAGGAAACAAGAAAAGAACTGGATTTTTCAAGAGCCTATTTACACATTCCAGGTCGCTTCATAACCAGAAAAGATGCAGGTCTTGCACCACCAGTTTATGATGCGATTTTCAAGAAGAAAACCGGCGTCGTAAAAGATTCCGCCCATGCAGCTTACTTTGAGAAAGTTTTTGCCAACAGAACGGCTGAGGTGTTTGATACCAAGGAAGCAGCTTTCGCCGCGTTGCAAAAAGGTGACGTCGATGCCGTATTCTCGGATGCACTTTCCTTGTCTTTTTGGCTCAGTTCAACACCCTCCAAAGACTGCTGTATTTTTTTGGATGAAGCTTTCAAGTCGACCTATTATTTCGGCAACGGCCTCTCAATTGCACTTCCCAACAATAGGCCTGAATTGGTCGAAGCAATGAATTTTGCCCTGAAAGAAATTAATCAAAACGGAAAGTTTGCAGAATTGTATTTAAGGTATTTCCCGCTAGGTCTATACTAAAGGCTTCTGAACCTAGCGTTGTTTGATGAAAGGTACTTTCAACGACCAAAACACATTGGTTGGCCTTTCATCCTGCCACTCTCGTAAACCAATTTTCATGCCCTCATGCCCCGCTTCGGGCTGGTCGATATAGGTGCCAAACAATCGATCCCAAATCGCCAGGTTGAAGCCGTAATTGGAATCTGTTTCTTTATGAACAACTGAATGATGAACGCGGTGCATGTCTGGTGTTACAATGAAAACACGCAAAACACGATCAAGCCCCAAAGGCAATTTGACATTTGAATGATTGAACATAGCGGCACCATTCAAAACGATTTCAAAAATTAAAACTGAAATGGCAGGCGCGCCAAGCAGAACGACGATGATCATTT
>CALFBU010000204.1 GCA_937951455.1 uncultured Rhizobiaceae group bacterium | reverse complement strand
TCAGTTTCAAAAGCCAACCTTGGCCTTTCTAATCGGAGGCATGTTGCTTGCCGCATTTGGGAGCAAATTTGAAGTCCCGGAACCTGTTTATAAATTTATCGTAATCCTGCTACTTATAAAGGTTGGTCTGGGTGCTGGCATGTCGATACGCGAGGCGGATTTTATCTCATTGCTTGTGCCGGGCATTGCAGCGATTGCCGTTGGTATCACAATCGTCCTGATTGGTTCAGGAACCTTGGCAAGATGGCGTGGTGTGTCGAAAGTTGATGGCATTGCAACCGCGGGGCTTTTTGGCGCGGTTTCAGCATCAACCTTGGCAGCGGGCATGGCGGTTCTGGATTCGGATGGCATCGCGTATGAGGGCTTTATCGGCGCCTTGTACCCTTTCATGGATATTGCCGCCCTGGTCACTGCAATTGTGCTTGCCCGCATTAGCGTCGAGCGCCGTGAGCGTGTTTCAGCCTCTATGGGAAATGGTAATGGAACGGCTACCATGACCATGTCAGGGCCTGGCAAGACAACCGAAATCAGTGGCGTCGATAGCAATATGGTCAAAGATATTCTAGTCGATACCGTTAGAAGTCCTGCAATCTCTGCATTAATCCTTGGGCTTGGGCTTGGCATATTCGCAAAACCAGAAAGCGTCTATGAAGGTTTCTATGAGCCGTTGTTTAGAGGCTTGCTATCCATACTCATGTTGATTATGGGTGCTGAAGCCTGGGCCAGACTTTCAGAAATGCGTAAAGTCGCACACGCTTATATTCTATACGGCATCATGGCGCCAATAACACATGGCTTGATTGGCTTTGGCGCAGGTGTGGTAGCGCACCATTTAACAGGCTTCTCTGCTGGTGGTGTTGTCTTGTTGTCCATTATGGCTGCTTCAAGTTCAGATATTTCAGGCCCGCCAACGATGCGCGCGGCTTTGCCGGAAGCAAATCCATCTGCCTATGTGGGTACATCCACCGGCATCGGAACGCCGGTCGCAATACTGGGTATTCCGCTATTCATGTGGTTAGCCGATACTTTTATAGGACTTTAAGCGGGCACTCATGGTGTAAAGCAAAAGTCCATGAATAAATCATCTAAAGACAGGGCAGAAAGCCTTGTCTTTAGAATTTGCCGACAACGTTTACGAACACACCACCATCGTCTTTGGTCAGGTCAGATAGATCATCAGAGAATGATCCAAAATTGTAGCCCACCCCAACTTTGAAGTTATCGCCAACATGTCTGTATACAGCGGCCAGAGCGCCAAAGTCTGTAGTGTCAATTTCTGGTGTATGCAGGACACGTCCTTCCACTAGGATGTCCCAGTTATTCACGACATGCCAGTCAATTCTGGCGACACCCAAATGCGCCGAAGAATCGACAAAATCATCGGCATCACGAGTCAACGAGACTTCACCAATTCTGAAACCATATTTTGCACCAACAGTTAGGTATTGATTCAGGTCATAGGAGAAATCTGCAGAAAGAATATGGCTGCGTTGTGCAGGACCTAAAGTTGAACCGTTTACCGTTACCTGATCAGGCCCTGGCAAATCGTACAGGAAGTTGTATTTGAATAGCGCATTGAACCGGTCATTGTCCGTTGGGCGATAGGCATAACCGATGCTTGCCTCGATGTAATCGCCATCAAGGAATGCAGCCTGATTAGAATTGGATAGTGCCGCATCCAGATGCAACAACAAGCGCCAATCTTCGTCCTGCTTGTAGGTTAGTCCTGCACTTGCAAAATATGTATCGCGATCTTTTTCCGGATCATCTGAATTTTCAAAACGCGCTTCACCGCGAATAAACCAGCTGATTGCATCTTTTTCATTATAAGAAACACGCGCAGAAATTGCGGTTCTGGATAACTCACCTGCAACTGGATCCGTTACATCGCCATACTCAAGACCCAAGTCAACATTCCATAGATCAGACGGTGTATAGGTAACACCATATGTGCTTGTGAGAGACCTCACCGCACCAAATGTGTCGTAGCTGTTTTCCAGATACGCGCTTAGGAGGTCGTTATATTTATGACGTGCGCCAGCAACAATTGAGCCTAGGTCCCTGCCATTAAGAGGCGATAGCGCAGAACGCTCGCGATCCGGATCTACTCGATAACCAATGTAATAATGACTGTCGGCTGTCGGATCATAAGCCAGACCTGCTTCGCCACCCCAACCTGATGTTCCATAAGAGACTTCGCCTTTGGCGGTGAGTTTTTCTGACAAACGTGCCTCAGCACCAACGCCAACTCTGTCATTGCGGTCAATGTCGCCTGAGCGGTCAACGGTAGCCTGACCGAATAAATAATATTTGTGGTCATCGTCCGGTTGATAGGCAAGCTTGGCACCCACATCGGTTCTGCGTCCATTCTCGCCAGCAATCCCGGGGTTTTGAATGTCTGTATGTTTCGCACCCAGTATGAATGACCAATGTGGATCAAGGCCAAATTCCACCTCTGCATCGGCTTCACGCTTTACCCGGCCAACCTCATCAGCAAAATCTTCATACGATAGGCGATACCGTAAGTCGTCTTTTACCTCCACATCAGCAAAGACGCCCCAGATGCGTTGTGTAACATTGGTTTCGTAATCAAGTGATGAAAAACCTTCTTCACGTTTTTCATAGTAAGCGCCAATTTTGCCTCTTTGATCCGGGTCGATATCTGCAATGTCGATATGCGTCTCAAGCCGATAGGCAAGTGCATCGCGATTTTCGCGCCCACTGGTAGGTGTATCTTCGATAGTAAGACCGCCATTGATAGACCTTGAACGTCCAAACCCCGGGCCACTGCTTTGTGCTACCTCACCTCTGATGTAAGAGTTTTCAGACAAACGCAGGGTCACATCTGCTTCCAGAATTTGGTTGTCTGCTGGACCCGTTTCTTCTTGCAAGGCGGTTACGCCAACTTTGACGCTATCATTCAACCATGCATGAGCACGGCCGCCATAGGAATAACCATCAACATCGCCAAGCGTCGGAGTGAACTCATATTGCGCAACAAGATTGACAACATCATCACCCAGCGCACCTTCTGATACGACACTGCCGCCATCTGCTGTTGAATTTAAAGGAGAGGTAAGAATCACCACACCTTGAATGTAATCAATCTCGTAATCATCACCATATCGAAGTACCTGTCTTGAACGAACAATACCAGAAACAGGATCCCTGATTTCAATCGTCAGCGTTTCAGAACCACGCGTGATATCTTGTCTAGTCAGGAAGTAAACGGAACCGCCTGTACCGCGCAACGTATCTCGTTGTGGCAAAGTATCTGGCTGTGCCGCATAGGCTTCAATTTCGGCTACAGGTTCACCAAAGGATGTTACTTCTTCAGACTTCAACACCGTGTGAGCGCCATAAAGACCGCGTTCATTTCTGGCGAATTCTGTACCACTAATCTCCGTTTTGAAACTACCCCACATGGCATGGCTTTGGTCTTTTTCCAGCCTTACATAAAATTTGCCTTGTGTGGGAGCATCTTCGTAGATGGTCGAATCATCGCCATACACTGGATAATAATCATCGGGATCAATCCGTCTAAGTAACTGACGTGGATCTTTTGAATCGAGGTTTCTAAAGAGGTTTTCTAAATCATCTTCACCCGTATCGGCAGCAGCCGTTAAAATGTAACGACCCTTGATTTTACCTTTGAGATAAAATGCCAATCGACCCTTGCTGTAGGTCTTGTCATATTCGCCTGGTGCTGCGGCGATCAGATCTGATGAACCAAAACGGCGTCCGATGGTTAGATCGGCAAGGCCTACATAGAACCAATCATTTTGCGGAATATTGATTTCACGATCAAACTCAAGCTTTCCGTCTTTATTGCCTGTTACGCTTACTTCAACTGAGTGATCGCCAGGGGGTAAAATACGCTGAATGACGAAGGCATTTTCATTATCGATAGCAACTTTTTCACCAATTGCATGAACCGTGTAACCTTCTGGCAAATCACGCCCATAAACCGTTACTGCACCGCCATAAACAGGGATGTTACGAATCGCTGTACGATCATCGCCCTCACCAACTGCAACTGGTTCTTCTTGTGGTGAAAGTTCGTGTCTTACAAAATCTGTTGATGTTCTGGCCAGTCCCAAGGGTACGGTTTCATCATATCTTCCGTCAGCATCGTAAACCCGAAGGACATAGGAAAAATCGCCTTCACCATCTTGCGGCATGACCCAATTGGCGGAACCGTTTTCAACTTGCAAAACGGTATGTGGCTTGCCATGTCGCTCATCGCCTTCATGGAAAATCCATACTTCTGAACGCTCTATCCAAGAAGGATAATTTGAGGTTGCCACAAAATGTATGGGTGCCCCAGCCTGATAAGAATGACGTAAATCATTGGTAGACACATTCAAAACAGGCTTTACTTCAAGCCCATCAAACTTGACCTGTATGTCTACGGATTCAAGATCAATATCTGTTTGGCGCTGGAGATCAACGGGTTGCTCTTCACCAACCACCTGTTCTCCATCAACGCTGATTGAAAATCCTGGTCCATCAATTTCAAATGCCTCTTCGCTTTGCTCGGTATTTGCACCTGTTTCGATGATGTATGTTTCAGGCGAGCAATCGCCTACATCACAAGCTGTCACCGTTTGCGCGTGCGCAGGTGTTGCAACCATACCCGACAGATTCAAAGCGGCCAGAGAAAGTGCCGTGCTTGCCAATAACAGTACCTTGTTTAAACCAAGTATTTTTTGCGAATGCTGTTTCATGATCTTTGCCCCAATCATTTCTTCACCACTCGGGTTTCAATCTCGAGGTCATATGACCCTCCAGATCTTCTCCACCGCTTCTTGATGAGTTTTTGAATATTTCGCATGCGTTTTTTGGCCAACTTCGCATCACCGCCACGCAACTGATAAGAAAGGCGAAGTACGGATGGTTCCTGATCCAATTTTTTAACAAGTGTGCCGAATGCCTTGGTTAGTGCTTTTGAAGGTTCGATTGAACCGCTGACAAAAGCCTTGGAGTTCAGATCAATTCTCACAACACGCGAGATTGAAGCGCCGAAGTTCAGCTTTGTAAGCTTGCCTCTTGTTAACCTCACAACACGGGGATTTTCAGTTGTAATGCGGTACCCAGTTGGGAGTGTGCGCGTATCCAGTTTCAAGATGAAATTAGAGCCAATGTTGGCATCAGGGATCGAAGCACATGGCACATGATAGCGACCATGTTTATCTGTGGTAATCAACTCACCTTTAACGGTTGCAACACGCACACCTGGCAAGCCAGGCTCACCTTGGTCTTGGTATCCATTGCGATTTTTATCATCAAATACCTTGCCGATGATTTCACCACAATCAAACACATGCTCGATTTCGCGACGTACCGTAACGCTGCCAATATTTGAAATTCTATCGCCTGAAATTGGATCTTCAACCCAAGCTTGGTTTTCAAACTCACTTGCAGATGCCGCAGCAGAAACTGCTACATTTAGCGTAATCGTTACAGATCCGTTTGCTGGTATGTCTTGCCCTGCAAACTCGAGCCTTCTACCTGCTATGTTTGGCTCAAATGCAATGCCATCTACTTGTGCAGAGCCTGGACGATAAACCAAACCTGCAGGTAAGAAGTCTACGATGGTGACACCGATACGAGGCAATGCCACCGGATTGGTAATCGTGATTGAATATGGCAAGATTTCACCAATGCGAACCAATGATCTGCCCGCCGTTTTTTCTACTTGCAGTTGATCAACGTCGTTTGGCGCGACCACATTTACATTTGTTGAAGCGGTATTTGGTGCAATAGGCGTTCCATCAAGCGGGGATACACCGCCTGCTGATACGGTATTTGTGAAAGTGCCGGACATTGTTGCCATCACTTCGACAATCAATTCAACTTCCACGCGCTCGCCTGATAATAGCGTGCCGCTTGTTTCCAGCAACTCGGTATCCGACCCACCATTATAACCTGCGTTTGTTGTCGCGCCAAAGGTTGTTGGTGAAGCAGTTAGCGTATTGCTAATGACCGTATAATTTCCCGCGCCAAACACAGCATCGAGGTCATCGCTCAAGGAAACATTCTCGACTTGCGTTGTGCCCGTATTCTCAGCAGACATGACGAATGTGAACTGCGTATTGCCATTTGATTGTATGGTCGGCGTGCCAGAGACTGATTTGGCTGCAGTCAGTTCTGGTGCTCCACAAAAGATCATCGGAATATTATTATTAAAGATTGCTGGATCGCCTGCTTCAATTTCAAACGTGAAGTAGAACGGGTTTGCAGCGGCAGAGCCATCAGACAGGCCTCCCGTGCCACCAATTTCACCCGCACCCAGAACCGCTGGATTTGCTGGTAACAAGCTGGTTGCATCCAATGAGCCCAATGGCAATCTGTCCGTGCTGGCAACACCTGTTGCAGGCAATGTTGCATTCAGTGTGTATGTACCAGGTGCCGATACGTAGAACTGGAAAGAGCCATCTGAACCATCACGAACGATCGTAATGTTGTTGGACGTTCCCAGGCCGGACTGAGTGCCAATCGGACCTGTTATGGAAATCAAGCCACCTGGCAATATACGGGCTGTTTCCTGACAATAGAAATAACCTGTCGGGTCGTAATCCTGCGCGTCGGGAATACCATCACCATCGCGGTCAGCAGTTGGTGATTCAGCAGTATCTGGCGCACCATCATTATCAGTATCCTGAAGCGGTGACGGCGTTGGATTGGTATCCGTTGTGTCGCCCGGTGTTACACTTGGATCATTTGATAGTACAGGCACTGTAATCATATCGGATGTTGCAGTTGCCGTGTTGCCTTGTGATGGGAAACCCGCTGAGAAATCAACACGTGCGGTAAGTGTAATCGAACCTGAATTTGTAGGATCAAGTTGTACATCGCCAACCAGAAGTTGCGTTAGAGCCACGCCATTATAAGAGGCATTTTCACTGCCTGTGCCTGCAAAACCTGTCGCTGCAACATCCGCCGAAATAATGGAAGCTGGCGCAAGTGCGGCGGATAAATCATCTTCAACTTGAAGATTTGTGAGCGTTACATTGCCAGTGTTTTCAACGGTGATTTCATAAACCACATCGTAAACAAAAGGGAAAACCTGAGTTACGGAATTCAGTGACTTCGTAAGTTCCATGCTAGGAACATTCGGAATATCTGTAACCGTAGGATCGTTATCGCCGGCAGGGTTTGCTGGATCGTCTGACAAATCAGAGACCGGAGGACCTGTCGGTGGATTGCCGCTCACCGTTGCCTGGTTTGTAAAGGAACCGGAATTAATATCATCCTGATCCAAAACCTTCATGGCAGTGAACGTCGTTGTATCAGAGATACCTGGCAAGAGCGCTGTAATTGGACCACCTGAAACCGTTGCATCAGGATCATCCAGCGTAATGTTTGTCAGCGTCACATTGCCCGTATTGGTTACGGTGAATGTGTAAACAATTTCATTGCCTGGTACGGGTGGCGTATCAAAGCCTGAAATATCAGCTACTTTTTCCACTGCAATTGATGGTAGCGGCGTCAAAGACGTCACCGTAGGGTCATCATTACCCGTTGGGTCAGACGGATCATCTGATAAATCCGTTACAGGTGTGCCGCCACCTGGAGGGGTGGCAGCGACTGTTGCCTGATTTTCAAAGCTGCCAGAATTGATTTCATCCTGCGTTAATGTGTGAACAGCAGTAATGGTAGTTGTATCAATCTGCCCCGGCGTGAGTGTAATTGGCCCACCTGAGACAACCGCATTAGGGTCTGTAACGTTGACGTTTGTTAACGTTACATTGCCTGTATTTTCTATACGGAAGGCATAGGTAATTGTATCGCCTTCATCGATGCTACCATCGCCGCCATCGTTAATGGCAGCTGTTTTTTCAATTGCAATCGAAGGCGCTGCTGGGAGCGTTGTCACAGTTGGATCATCATTACCCGTAGCGTCTGCTGGATCATCAGAAAGATCAGTGACCGGCGTGCCGCCACCTGGAGGGGTGCCAGACACCGTTGCCTGATTTTCAAAGCTACCAGAATTGATTTCATCCTGAGTCAGAATATGCTGCGCAGTAAAGGTTGTTGTATCTACAATGCCTGGAAGCAGTGAAGTGATCGGCCCGCCTGAGACAACTGCATCAGGATCATCAAGCGTAATGTTGGTCAGCGTTACATTGCCTGTATTGGTTACAGTAAATGTGTAGTTGATGGCATCACCCTCATCAACACTGCCATCGCCACCATCATCAATGGTTGCAACTTTTTCAATTTCGATTGATGGCTGCGTTGCGATGGTCGTAACTGTTGGGTCATTTTCACCCGTCGGATCACTTGGATCATCTGATAAATCAGTGACAGGTGTGCCACCGCCTGGAGGGGTGCCCGACACCGTCGCCTGATTTTCGTAACTACCTGAATTAATTTCGGCTTGTGTCAAAACATGTTGCGCGGTGAAGGTCGTTGTATCCACAATGCCTGGCAACAAAGAAGTGATCGGCCCACCTGAGACAACTGCATCAGGATCATCAAGCGTGATGTTGGTCAACGTCACATTGCCTGTGTTGGTGACGGTAAATGTGTAGTTGATGGCATCACCCTCATCGATACGACCATCACCGCCATCATCAATGGTTGCAACCTTTTCAATTGAAATGGAAGCATTCGTTGGAATGGTTGTTATAGTCGGATCATCCGTGCCTGTAGGATCGGTTGGGTCATCCGATAAATCAGTCACAGGCGTGCCGCCACCTGGAGGTGTGCCTGATACCGTTGCCTGATTTTCGTAAGTATCGGAATTGATTTCCGCTTGTGTCAGAACATGTTGCGCAGTGAACGTAGTCGTATCCGCAATTCCTGGAAGCAAGGATGTGATCGGCCCACCCGAGATAATCGCATCAGGATCATCAAGCGTGACGTTGGTCAACGTTACATTGCCTGTATTGGTAACCGTGAATGTGTAGTTGATCGCATCCCCTTCATCGACACTCCCATCACCCCCATCATCGATCGTTGCAACTTTTTCAATTGATATGGATGGTGTCGTTGGAATGGTCGTGACTGTTGGGTCATTTACACCTGTGGGATCCGTAGGGTCGTCTGATAGATCCGTTACCGGCGCACCGCCACCTGGAGGCGTACCTGAAACCGTCGCCTGATTTTCATAACTACCTGAATTAATTTCGGCTTGTGTCAGAATATGCTGCGCTGTGAACGTGGTCGTATCAGTAATGCCTGGGAGCAGTGAAGTGATCGGCCCACCCGAGACAACCGCATCAGGATCGTTCAGTGTAATATTGGTTAGCGTCACATTGCCCGTGTTGGTGACGGTAAATGTGTAGTTGATGGCATCACCCTCATCGATACGACCATCACCGCCATCATCAATGGTTGCAACCTTTTCAATTGAAATGGAAGCATTCGTTGGAATGGTTGT
>CALFBU010000203.1 GCA_937951455.1 uncultured Rhizobiaceae group bacterium | reverse complement strand
AGCATTTCTCATGGACTGATATCATCGATAAATATGAGAACATGCCTTATCCGCAGAGTTTCTTTGCCAATTTCCCGAAGTACCTTTTGTTTTTTCTGGACGGCTCAGTTCGAAAATACGCCAAGGCGAGCAAGCGGTATTGGGGTTTTACAATTTATCCCATGTTGATGATGATTGTCTTTGCCATCTTCTCATGGTTTTTGATGCATTATACGGTCGGTCAATTCGGCATGCATTGGGTCATGACTGCTATTCCTGCATTTATCCTGTTTTTGGTTCTGTGCCGATTTCCAGGAGACATGGCCTACCTCAATCTCTCGATAAATGACTGGGGTTTTGCGCGTGATCTTGTAACGCTGAGCAACCCGGAAATCGTAAAGCGCAATAAGGTATTTGCCGATCACTTGATTAAGGAAATCTCTGCCTCAAAACATGATGAAATCATTATCGTGGGACATAGTTTTGGTTCTGTGTGGGCGGTGTCTGCTCTGGCCATTGCGCTTGAGAAAAAGCCAAACTTGCTAAAAGGCAAACGAATTACATTTCTCGCACTTGGCTCCAGTCTGCTGAAAATCGCATTGGTCAAGAAAGCAAAATATTTTGACAAGTTTGTCAAAACAGTTTTGTCCGAGCCAAATATTGTTTGGCATGAAATACAAACCAAAACGGATTTTATTTCATTTTATAAAACCGAGCCGTTTGAGCCGATGAAGATTGTTGAAACGACCAGCGAAGTGATTGTGCACCGCGTTAATTTCAAACATGCCTTGTCTGTTGAACGTCATGCCAAAATGAAGAAATCCATGTACCTTGCGCATCGCCAATATATTCTTTATTGCGACAAGCGTGTTCACCACGATTTTCAACTAAGAGTGTTTGGACCTTTTTATGCAGATGAATTGGCTAGAGATGCATATCTGTATGAAAACAATGATTTGATATCTGAGCAAATGGAAGCTTGATGTATGACTTTTGATCTAGAACTTGTTGCAAAAATTATCTGGCTTTTGTTTATCGTTGCCTGGGGGGTTATTCGCTATCGACCTAATGTTAAGTCTCGCAAGACGGCAAAGTCTGTCGTGTCGAGAACGCTTAAAGAGCGCTTTTCAATGATCATATCAGCGGTAGGGCTTGGTTATATTCCGTTGGTATGGATTTTTACTGATTTTCTTGATGGTTATGATTATACGCAAAACACGATGCTTCTTGTCATGGGGGCGGGGCTTCTGCTGGTATCGCTTCGCTTGTTCCGCTTAACGCATAAAGCGCTTGGCAAAATGTGGTCGCATAGTCTCGATCTTCGTGAAGACCATAAACTTGTTACGTCAGGCATTTATGAAAAAGTACGTCATCCGATGTATACCGCTTTTTGGGTTTGGGCGATTGGAGCCGCATTTCTTTTGCCAAACTGGGTTGCGGGTTTTTCAGGACTAATTGGATTTGGAACTTTGTTCTTCTTACGTGTTGGACAAGAAGAAGACATGATGAAAGCGGAATTTGGGGATGAATACGAGGCTTATATGAAACGCACTAAAAAAGTTTTTCCGGGTATTTATTGATGGTCTAATTTAGCGTTAATTGTATGCTGTCTCCCTGTAACATTCATGCAACATTCATGTCTTATTTGTTAACATTCAATATAAGTGGAACAATTTTCAATTTTGAATATTGTATTTGAAATATTCTAGACGCATAACCCTGCGTAATGTGTAGTTAGAATTTAATAGGTATAAAAGATCATGGGTTTTAAGCCTCTATCAATTTTAAAAGTAGCTGGTCTTTTGTTGGCAGTAGTCTTTGCAGTTTCTGCATGTTCATCTTCTGCAACATCGAGCAGCGATGCGAAATTAAAACCAATATCAGACACCAGAACATCACTTTCGCAATTACCTAGCGAGATCAATATTCCGATTAAAGGAAAAATTACTCGTACTGGCGAAGTGTACCTTTTGCGTGGGCTTGCGAATGTATTTTCTCGCGGTATGGATACAATGGGAGCAAAGATGATACGCGCTGGTCTTGACGCTCGCGTTTATAATCATTCCGTGTGGCGTTCTTTGGCAGATAATATCATTGCCAGGAACAAGAGAAAACAAGTTTCTTATCCGATCATCATTATGGGGCATTCTTTGGGTGGTAATGCCTCAGCTCAAATGGCTAAATATCTTGGTGATAATAATATCAAAGTACAGTATGTTGTGGCCTTTGATCCAACTGTAACGACTTATGTGGGCAAAAATATAAATCGCGTGATTAATTTTTATTTGCCAAATGACTCCAATTCGAACGTCGTTAAAAGAAGTCCTGGTTTTAAAGGTGCGTTGAAAAATATAAATGTCCGTGGCGTTCGCGGTGTTACACATACGACGATCGAAAAAGATTCTAATTTTCACAACCAGGTTATTAACCGTACTTTGAGTTATACGAAAAAACGTCGAAAATAGTGCTCAAGTATCATATTATTGACGCGTTTTAACGGTTGAAACATTTATGAACGGTATTACCTAATTATTAGGTGACAATGGCATGGAAATATTTATGCTATCCTTTGAATGAGAAATATTGGGAGAATTCAAATGAAACAGCAAATTTTAGCAGCGGCTTTCATCGCAGTGACAAGTTTTTCAGCATCGTCAGCACTTGCAGCTGATGCAGCAAACGGTGAGAAGATTTTCAAAAAATGTGCTTCTTGCCATATGGTTGGTGAAGGCGCGAAAAACAAAGTTGGCCCAATATTGACAAATGTTGTTGGCAGCAAAATCGCTAGCGTTGAAGGCTATAAATATGGTAAAAGCATTGCTGCACTTGGTGAAACTGGTGCTGTATGGACAGAAGATGAGATTTTTGAATACCTTGCTGATCCAAAGAAATATCTTCGTGCAAAGCTAGATGACAAAAAAGCCAAAAGCAAAATGTCTTTCAAGCTAAAAAAAGAAGACGAGCGTAAAGACGTAATCGCTTATCTTGCAACATTAACTTCAAACAAAGCTGAAGAAGGTGACGCTGCAAGCGAAGAAACTTCTACAGAAGAATCAACAACTACAAACTAACGTTTGTATCCTTTTATTCTCGAAGGCCACTCCTAGTGAGTGGCCTTTTTTGTTTGTGCAGTTTCTCGAAATTGTTATGCTGTTTATATCAACACAAAGAATGAATGGCGCATGGAACATCTTGAAGAAATTAGACAATCAGTAAGGGCAATTTGCGCCTCGTATGATGAAAACTATTGGCGTCAGTTGGACAAGGTTGGAGGATACCCAACCGAGTTTGTTAAAGAGATTACCCAGTCCGGTTTTTTGGGATGCTTAATCCCGGAAGAATATGGTGGTGCGGGGCTTGGTCTTGTCGAGGCCTGTGCTGTTTTGGAAGAAATTTCGAGATCTGGCGGTCATCCAGGTGCTGCACATGCGCAGATGTATGTGATGGGTTCTGTTCTGCGTCATGGCACTGATGCACAAAAACAGAAGTACCTGCCAGCGGTTGCCAAAGGCGAACTTCGCCTTCAGTCTTTTGGTGTTACAGAGCCGACAACAGGAACGGATACGACATCGCTTAAGACAACTGCGAAACGCGTTGGTGATAAATATATCGTAAATGGACAGAAGGTCTGGATTAGCCGTGTGCAACATTCAGACCTCATGGTTTTACTGGCGCGAACAAAGCCAATTGAAGAACGCACTTCCAAGACGGACGGGCTTTCATGTTTTATTGTTGATTTACGCGGCGCGGAAGAGCGTGGCCTTACGATTAAGCCGATTGATGCGATGATCAACCACCATGCGTGTGAACTGTTTTTTGACAGTTTTGAAATACCAGCGGAAAATCTTTTGGGTGAAGAGCACAGGGGCTTTAAGGTGATTATGGACGGGATGAACGCCGAGCGTATTCTCATTGGTGCTGAGTGCATTGGTGATGCTCGGTATTTCATTGATAAAGCAAAAGCCTATGCCAATGAGCGCATTGTCTTTGACCGTCCGATTGGTCAAAATCAGGGTGTCTCTTTTCCGATTGCACAAAACTATGCGCAAACCGAAGCAGCCAACCTGATGGTTGAAAAAGCAGCGCGTCTCTTTGATGAGGGTAAGTC
This sequence comes from uncultured Rhizobiaceae group bacterium, assembly GCA_937951455.1. Classification (GTDB taxonomy): domain Bacteria; phylum Pseudomonadota; class Alphaproteobacteria; order Rhizobiales; family Rhizobiaceae; genus JAALLB01. The sequence goes on along the minus strand of CALFBU010000203.1, from coordinate 1,786 downwards.
CTGTGGTGCAGAAGCCAATATGGCAAAAATGCTGGCCGCGGACGCGTCCTGGAAAGCGGGCGATACATGCCTTCAAACTCATGGTGGTTTCGGCATCAGTCGTGAATATCATATTGAGCGTAAGTTACGTGAAACACGGCTTTATCAGATCGCGCCGATTTCCACGAATTTGATCCTGTCATATTTAAGTGAGCATGTGCTTGGCATGCCTCGCAGCTTTTGAGGGGGCGAGATGAAACCGCTTGAAGGCCTGTTGGTCGTGGCAATTGAGCAGGCTGTTGCAGCGCCATTGTGTTCTGCGCGTCTGGTGCAGGCAGGTGCGAGAGTCATTAAAATAGAGCGTCAAGAAGGCGACTTTGCCCGAGGCTACGATAAGGCTGCAAAAGGTGAAAGCTCGTATTTCACCTGGCTTAATCAGGGGAAGCAGTCTCTTTGTCTAGATTTCAAGTCGGATGAGGGGGCAGCTCTTTTATGGCGTATTTTGAAAAAAGCAGACGTTCTTATCCAAAATCTTTCGCCTGGCGCTTTGTCCAGAGCGGGCTTTTCGACGCAAGCGTTGCATACGGTAAATCCAAAGCTGATTATTTGTAATATCTCTGGCTATGGCATGGAAGGGGAAGTCGCTCAAAAACCTGCTTATGATCTTTTGGTGCAAGCGGAAAGTGGTTTAATATCCGTGTCTGGCAGTCCTGAAGCGAAAGGTAGGATTGGCGTTTCTGTTTGTGACATTGGCGCTGGCTTAACCGCTTATAGTGCTGTCTTAGAAGCGATTTTAAAACGCTCAATCACTGGCAAGGGAGATGAGATATCCATCTCATTGTTTGATGTTGCGGCAGATTGGATGGCCGTTCCATTTATCCATGCAGAATACGGAGAGGGCGCCCCAAAGCCTGTTGGTCTGCGTCATCCCTCCATTGCGCCTTATGGAGCGTTTGAATGCTCGGATGGAAAGCTTGTTTTGATCTCCATTCAAAACGAACGAGAATGGGAGCGCTTGTGTAAAAAAGCGCTTGGCAGTGAAGCGCTATTTGAAAATGAAAAATATACTTCCAATAACTTGCGTGTTTCAAATCGTGAGCAATTGGAAAGTGATATTTCTGTTCTTACAGGCAAATTCACCTCCGCCGTGTTGCAATCGAAATTGCAGGAGGCTGGCATTGCTTATGGAGCCTTGAATGAAGCATCGGACTTAGCTAGCCATAAAGCCTTTTCTCAGGCTGAGTTTAGGAATGCAAAAGGCGAAAGTCTCATGCTCTCAGCGCCTCCTGTGAAATGGTCTGATGGCAAAGATAAGGATGTCATGCGGTCACCTAAAATAGGTGAGCACACAGAGTCAATCACCGAGGAATTCAGCGCTTCGTAATGTAAGCTAATCCAAGATGTGAAACTTACTTTTCGAAATATGGCTGTTGCTGAGTCCGTTCTTTTGAATTAGCATGATTAACTCTAGGGCAAAAATGCCTTGGAATATGAGGGCTAGATACCCTTTTAAACTTCGTAATTATCTGATTATGAAAATAGAATTCAAGGGAGAAGAATAATGAAAAAGTTAATCGCAGGTTTTGCATTACTCGCCAGCACGGCTTTGATGTCGACAATGACGCATGCCGCTGAGCAGCAATTTATCTCAATCGGTACAGGTGGTGTGACGGGTGTTTATTACCCTACAGGTGGCGCAATTTGCCGTATGGTCAACAAGAACCGTAAAGAACATGGCATTCGTTGTTCTGTAGAATCGACAGGTGGTTCAGTTTACAACATCAACACCGTGCGTGCAGGCGAACTG
>CALFBU010000202.1 GCA_937951455.1 uncultured Rhizobiaceae group bacterium | reverse complement strand
AAACTTTTGCCATGTCATGGCTGGCAATCTGCCACCTGTTAAACGTCTTGTAGGCTGGTAATTATCATTGCCAAACCAGACAGCAGATACGTAGTTCCCTGTATAGCCAACAAACCATGCATCGCGGTAGGCTTGTGTTGTGCCGGTTTTACCAGCAGCTCTAATGCCATTTAGTGCTGCACGTTTAGCCGTTCCCCACTCAGGTATTTGCGCCATCATTTTATTCATTGCAGCAACAGTCGATTCTTTAAGAACCTGTGGCGGTTCTTTAACATCTTCACGAATATCAAATAGAATATTGCCGGAAGTATCGAGAATTTGTGTGAAGCCGTAACGGTTCAGTTTTTTGCCGCCGGTCATGAAAGTTCCGTAGCCAGAAGCCATCTCGAGAACGGTTACGCCATTTGATCCTAGTACCATGGGTGGATTTACAACCATATCGGATTCGATTCCCATGTCTCGCGAAGTTTTAACCAACCTGTCACCACCCAACGCTTGCAAGCCATCACGCCCAAGATACATTTTGACAGGAACCGTATTGATGGACTTAACAAGGGCTGTCGTCATATCCATCCGGCCACGGAAATTTGGAGTGTAATTGCGCGGACACCAGTTTCTGCCAAACCGGACAACACAAACACTGCTATCAACAACACGAGTATTTTCGGTATAGCCAAAATTGTCTATGGATGAGGCGTAAACAAAGGGCTTGAAAGATGAACCGGGCTGGCGTTTTGCAAGTGTTGCGCGGTTAAACTGGCTTTGGCCATAATCACGGCCGCCAACCATTGCACGCACCGCACCCTCATGATCAATGACAACCATGGCTGCGTCTCTAACACCGTATTGACTGCCAAACTGCCTTAGATGGGACTCAACGGAATCCTCTGCCGCTTTTTGCAGGTCGAGGTCTACAGTTGTTTTTACAATCAGATTACGTGTTTTGAAATTCACGGCAGTTTTTCGAACTTCATCATATGCCCAATCGAGAAAATAGTTGGGCCCTTGAAGGTCTTCACGCGGAACAACGCTTGCTGGTTCGCGTCTGGCTCTGACAACTTGTCCTTCTGTCATAAAGCCGGCTTGAACCATGTTGGTCAAAACTTCATTGGCTCGCGCTCTTGCTGCTGGAAGGTTGATATGTGGTGCATATTTGCCTGGCGCTTTGTATAGGCCTGCAAGCATAGCTGCTTCCGCCAAAGTCACGTCTTTGATGTTTTTATCAAAATAATACTGAGCTGCCGCCGCAATACCAAAGTTGCCGCCACCCATGTAAGCGCGGTCAATATAAAGTTTGAGGATTTCTTTCTTAGACAAATTTGTCTCGAGCCATAACGATAGAAATGCTTCCTTGATTTTTCTATCAAGAGTTCGCTCATTGGTCAGAAAAAGGTTTTTGGCAAGCTGCTGCGTAATGGTACTGCCACCTTGAACCACAGAATTTGCGCGAACATTTTCAGCCATGGCTCGAGTTAGGCCGAAAAAATCAATCCCGATATGCTCAAAGAAGCGTCGGTCTTCTGTTGAAAGCACTGCCTTGATAAAATGATCAGGCAGAGCGTCTAATTCTTCTGCAGCATTTTGGCGAATACCGCGACGACCAATTTCTTTGCCATTTCGGTCTAAAAACAGTACTGAATAGTCATCCTGACTACGCCAGTCTTTTTGTGTTTCTTCAAATGCAGGAAGTGCCAAAGCTAACATGGCGATTGAGCCGATAAGCCCAAGTGTGATGCCTTCATCAAAAATTTCAACAAAGAGACGCTTTAATCCTTTGACCCGAAATTTTCTAAAGAAAACTGTTATATTCTCCCAGCGCTCACCTGCGTCTGAGAACATGCGATAAAGTGAAGAATCGATCCAGGAATCGATATCGAGGAGCTTGTTCCAACCTCCACCTTTTTTCGAATTCTTAAACGGATCACGCAAGTTAAAACTTCCTTTTATATAATCTGAATGGTTTATACAGTATGTGACGTCGTTTTTGAATGAAAATTATATTAATCACGTATAGTTTCTTGAGTTCTGGTAAACGCTAATAACAATCAATTTGGAATTAAATTATGGCAAGCGAGCCTTTTTGGAAAACAAAGTCTCTTGAAGAGATGTCAAAATCTGAATGGGAATCACTTTGCGATGGTTGTGGCAAGTGTTGTCTTAATAAACTTGAAGACTGGGATACTGCAGAGATTTACTGGACAAATATAGGCTGTGAGCTCTTGGATTGTGATAGCTGCCGCTGCAAGGATTATGAAAATCGTTTCGACATCGTAGAAGACTGCATTCAATTAACACCGCAGACAGTAAGAACGCTCACATGGTTGCCACCTACTTGTGGTTATCGCCTGGTGCGTGATGGTGAGGATTTGTTTGACTGGCATCCACTTATTTCTGGCGACCCAAATACAGTGCATGAAGCAGGCGTTAGCGTTAAGGGGAGAGCGGTACCAGATGACGGAAAGCCAGTGGAAGAATATGAAGAAAACCTGGTAGATTGGCCGCGCGAGATTTATATCCCTTAAGGGATAGTTTGAAGCCAAGAAAAATAAATTTATAATAATAGGAATTTATTCTTGACACCGAAACGGTCTTGGGGTACATTCTTTATACGGTCGGAGAAGTGCGGATGAAGCGCAAGAACCAGACCCGCTAATCGAAGCCAAGCAGGGATTGGGCAATGCCCCTTCATACAGAGGTACTGCATACATCGTATTTGAGGGATTGCCGCTTGAAGATTATGGCAATAGAATTCCGCAGCTTAACTTTGAAGTCATTAGAAGTATTGGGGCACTTGAACGCCAAATAAAATCCATCACCGTTATTCCAGGCTCTACGGAGTTTGGATATGATACTGAGCTCATATCATCAGGCGGCGGCAATGATACTTATAATGCCAGAAACCGCCATACATCGATTGCAAATACAGATTGGCAAGCGTCGATTGATGAACTTCAAATGGTGTGTCCCAATCTGGAATCTGTGTCGCTGGTTGTTTCCTGGTTTGGCAATGATTTGCGGGCGGGCGAGTGCAAGATTAAGCCTGGCGTTACAAACACGATTGGTAGCCGATGGCGTGTAAAGGGGCTTCGCCGACACGAAGCACATTTAATCTCTCAAGTTGATGAAAAACCAGCCTTTGGTGGGACACCTGACGATGCTTCCGTCCTAAGGGCAATTGAGGACTTGAGGGCCCGTGGCTTGCGAGTTGTTCTATACCCATTCATCATGATGGATATTCCGAATTCCAATGGCCTTGTAGGCTTGTCGGGAGAAGGGGAGCAGCCCGTCTATCCTTGGCGCGGTGAGATATCCTGTTTTCCACAACCAGGAAGCGAAAATACTGCTGACAAAACCAGTGAAGCACGCGCGCAACTGGAAATTTTTGCAGCAGAATATCGTGCCTTAATACTGCATTATGCAAGTCTTTGCGCAGAAGCAGGTGGCGTTGACGGCTTTATTATCGGGTCTGAATTGAGGAGTTTGACACGCGTAAGGGATGGCGCAGGAAGTTTTCCCTTTGTGGAAACCTTAATCCAACTGGCAGCTGATTGTAGAGCTATTTTGGGGGTTTCGACCAAAATTACATACGCAGCCGATTGGTCAGAGTATTTCGGGTATCAACCGCAAGACGGCATTGGCGATGTTTTATTCAATCTGGATCCGCTTTGGGCATCCCCTGAAATCGATGCTATTGGCATTGATAACTATATGCCGCTTTCCGATTGGCGAGATGAAGGTGATCCTGACAATCCTTTGGCGGTCTCCAGTCACAGTCTGGAATATCTAAAATCAAACATAGCCGCTCAAGAAGGTTTTGATTGGTATTATGAAACTCAAGAAAATCGACTAAACGGTATTAGAACGCCCATAACAGATGGTGCAGGCGAGCCATGGATTTATCGATACAAGGATTTGAAATCGTGGTGGAGCAACCCGCATTATAATCGTCTAAACGGCGTCCGAGATAGTTCGCCAACGGCATGGGTACCGGGTTCCAAACCTTTTATATTTACAGAGTTGGGCTGTCCCGCTGTGGATAAGGGCACGAACCAGCCCAACGTGTTCTTTGATCCCAAATCAGCGCAATCCGCCTTGCCGTATTTTTCTTCCGGCAGTCGTGATGATTTAATTCAAAGACGATATCTGGAAGCGCACTATGAATATTGGAGTGATGCTGACAACAATCCATCATCGCAATTATTTGAAGGCCGTATGGTTGATATCGATGAAATCGCGCCATGGGCATGGGACGCAAGACCATTCCCTTGGTTTCCCTTGCAAGAGGATATTTGGAGTGATGGAGACAATTGGCATCGTGGCCACTGGTTGACTGGGCGCTTGGGAGGCTGCTCATTTCAGGATCTGGTATTACAAATTCTAAAGGATTACGGATACGAAGGCGTTGAGGTAAAGCTGGATGGAGTCGTGGATGGTTACATAATTCCGACGCAAGCATCAGCCAGATCAGCGCTTGAGCCCTTGTTGGCATTGCATAACATTCTGGTTTTTGAAACAAATGGTAAGATTGTCATTCAAGATCGCAAATACAACGACACGCACGTTCTGCAAAATAATCTATTGATTCAAGAAGAAGGGCAATTTGAAAAAACTTCCAAACGTGAAAACGAATTGGAACTCCCTTCTGAAGCGGTAATCTCGCATGGGTCAGTGTTTGGCAATTACGAAGAAACCTCGACAAAATCAAGACGCCTTGAGGGCGGTAGCAATCGACAAGTCAGATTGCAAGCACCCATAATCATGCCTGACAGTACGGCTTCCAAACTGGCAGAAAACGCATTGCGTGAGAGCTGGATCGGACGTGATGAATTGATTGTTGCACTTCCAATCAGTGAACTTGCTATTTCGGTTGGCGATATTCTT
>CALFBU010000201.1 GCA_937951455.1 uncultured Rhizobiaceae group bacterium | reverse complement strand
GACGGCCTTCCATTCTGGTCCCATACCCTCATGCGCTCGATCATGATCAGGCAACCAATGCTGCAGCAGTTGCAAAAGAAGGTGGCGCTACCTTGTTTAATCAATCTGCATTAACGCCAAAACTGTTGGCGGATGAGCTTTCGCGTGCTATCGCGGACCCGAAAAAACTTGCACTTGCTGCAAAAAATGCCAAAAAGACTGGCAAACCGGATGCGACAAAAGCTTTGGCAAATATGCTCGAAGCACTTGCCGTTTAAATAAAAGAATAACTTCAGGATAATACACTCATGAAAATGCCCGAAAAAATTGGCCTGGTTCATTTCATTGGGATTGGTGGTATTGGCATGAGCGGGATTGCTGAAGTGCTGCATAACCTTGGTTATGATGTGCAGGGCTCTGACATGAGTGACAGCGCAAATGTCAAACGCTTACGCGACAAAGGCATTGCTGTTCACATCGGACATCGTGCTGAAAACCTGGGCGATGCCGAAGTTGTGGTTGCTTCGACAGCGATTAAAAAAGACAATCCTGAACGGGTCGCCGCGCGTGAGCGTAATTTGCCGATGGTGCGTCGTGCTGAAATGTTGGCCGAATTGATGCGCTTTAAAAAAGCAATTGCAATTGGTGGAACACATGGCAAGACCACGACAACGACCATGGTGAGTACCTTGCTTGTCGCAGGTGGTCTTGATCCTACCGTTATTAATGGCGGTATCATCAATGATATCGGTACGAATGCGCGCATGGGTGATGGCGAGTGGATGGTTGTTGAAGCCGATGAATCCGACGGTACATTCTTAAAGCTACCTGCTGATGTGGCAATCGTTACCAACATCGATCCTGAGCATCTGGATCATTACGGTGACTATGAAGCCGTTAAAAAGGCTTTCACGACGTTTGTGGAGAATGTTCCTTTTTATGGCTTTGGTGTGATGTGTTTGGATCATCCTGAAGTGCAGGCACAGGTTGCCAAGATTACGGATCGCCGTGTTGTAACTTATGGCGCTAACCCGCAAGCGGAAGTTCGCTATATTGATGTTGAAGCAAAGGGTGCTGAATCTCATTTCACGATTGAGCGTAGAAATAGAAAGACGGGTGCTGTTAGTAAAATTCATGATTTGGTTTTACCGATGCCCGGCCTTTACAATGTTTCCAATGCCACGGCTGCGATTGCGGTTTCGCTTGAGCTTGGTGTGAGCCATGATGCTATTCGCGACGGGCTTGCTTCGTTCGGTGGTGTGAAGCGTCGCTTCACACATACGGGGTCCTGGAACGGTGTCGAGATCTATGATGATTATGCGCATCACCCGGTTGAAATCAGTTCCGTTTTGTCTGCTGCGCGTCAGGCAACTTCTGGCAAGGTTATCGCGATTAAACAACCCCATCGATATTCGCGACTTGAAAGCCTTTTTGGTGACTTCTGTTCCTGCTTCAACGATGCAGACCATGTTTTGGTAGCACCAGTTTATGAAGCGGGTGAAAAGCCTATTGAAGGATATAATGCAACGACTTTGGCAGAGGGCTTGCGTTCTGGTGGTCACAGAAGTGCGACCGCTATTGAAGGGCCAGAAGTCATAGCTGCTAAAATTGCTGAACTTGCTGAGCCGGGTGATTTTGTAATTTTTCTCGGTGCTGGTAACGTGAGCCAATGGGCATATGCGCTTCCTGATGAATTGAAAGCTTTGGGCTAGATGATGTCAGGTGAGGCACTATTAAAAAAACTTGAACACAATCTTGAAGTTGTTCGTGGTCGGCTGACGCCCGATGCCTTGATGTCTAAACTCACGTGGTTTCAGGTGGGTGGGCCTGCAGATATTTTGTTTCAACCGGCAGATGAAGATGATCTAGTGCTCTTTCTAAGACAATTGCCGCAAGATATTCCTGTGATGGTGGTTGGCGTTGGTTCAAATCTTCTGGTGCGCGATGGTGGTGTTGAAGGCGTTGTCATTCGTCTCACTGCCAAAGGCTTTGGCATGGTTGAGGATTTGGGTAACAACCAACTGTTGGCGGGTGCTGCAATTCCTGATAAACGCCTGGGGGCAAAAGCGCTTGAAGCAGGGCTTGGCGGGTTTGAGTTTTATCACGGTATTCCAGGTGGCATTGGTGGTGCGCTGCGCATGAACGCAGGGGCCAATGGAACCGAGACAACGAACCGCGTCATCGAAGTGCATGCGGTTGATCGTATGGGCGAAAAACACGTATTGAGTCACGCAGACATGGGCTATACCTACCGCCATTCATCTGTTGGCAAGGATATGATTTTTACCAAGGCGGTTTTTGAAGGTTTCCCTGATGACCGTAAAGCCATTCAAAAGCGTATGGATGAGGTGCAACACCACCGCGAAACAGTGCAGCCTGTGAAGGAAAAAACCGGCGGTTCAACATTTAAAAATCCTGATGGTTACAGTTCATGGAAGCTTGTTGATGAGGCGGGTCTTCGCGGATTTAAGCTAGGTGGCGCACAAATGAGCGAGATGCACTGTAATTTCATGATTAATACGGGCGATGCAACCGCCAGTGATCTTGAAAACCTTGGTGAACATGTGCGCGCGCAAGTTCTTGAAAAAACAGGCATTACGCTTGAGTGGGAAATCAAGCGCATCGGTCGCCATTAGATTAAGACGTAAAAAATTTCTTCTTTCGAATTATAAGCCTTGGAAAATCCCCAAACTTCGTTAGAATCACCAAAACAAGTGATTTGCTTCTGGTAATTATCTTGTGGGGGTATTTCTTCGTTTGACGGATGCGGCAAACAAATGGATTGCGAAGAAATTGTAGGGCGAGAAGCTGGGCAAACCAGACCGTCTATTTTAGTAAAGTAAACAGGCAGGTATAGAGAGTTTTGCGGGTTTAACCCGTGAGGTTGGCTCTGTGCACTTTGGATTCTTTTGTATCCAGTTGTTGCTAGAGCGGTATTTGTAACGGGGAAGCGTTTTATGACGGGGAAGCATGTAGCGGTTTTAATGGGGGGGTGGTCGTCCGAGAGGGAGGTTTCGCTTTCTTCTGGCAAAGCTTGTGCGGATGGTCTTCGAAATGCTGGCTATAAGGTCACAGAAGTTGATGTTGATCGTAAGGTCAGTTCTGTTCTTAGAAAGTTAAATCCTGATGTGGCGTTTAATGCCTTGCATGGCCCTTATGGGGAAGATGGTCTTATTCAGGGTGTCCTTGAATTTTTAAACATTCCCTATACGCATTCTGGCGTGCTTGCTTCTGCGCTTGCGATGGATAAACAAAAAGCCAAGAAGATTGCCAAGGGTGCGCGCATTCCGATTGCTGAATCAGTGCTGATTGATCGTCATCAAGCCGCCAAAGAGCATCCCATGAAGCCGCCTTATGTCATCAAGCCTGTATCCGAAGGGTCTTCGTTTGGCGTGCTTATTGTCAAAGAAGACGCAACCCATCCACCACAGGAATTAACCCGCGATGATTGGCCTTATGGCGAGCATTTGATGGCTGAACGATTCGTTGGCGGACGTGAATTAACCTGTTCGGTGATGGGTAATATTGCCCTTGCGGTAACAGAAATCCAGACAAGCAGTGAAAAATTCTATGATTTTGATGCTAAATACAGCGAAGGTGGCTCAAAACACATAATTCCTGCAAAAATTAAACCAAATATTTACCAAGAAATACTGAAACTGTCTTTGAAAGCCCATGAAGTGATGGGATGTCGGGGTGTTACGCGTTCTGATTTCCGTCTCGACGATGGGCCTATGGGGTCGGGTGAGCTTATCTGGTTGGAAATTAATACCCAGCCAGGCATGACTGCTACGTCCCTATTACCAGAACAGGCAGCCCATGCGGGGCATTCCTGGGAAGAATTGTTAAGTTGGATGGTGGAGGACGCTTCTTGCAACCGCTAGGCGAAAATAGACGCCAGAATGAAATGGACATGAACCTGCTTGCGGATGCACAGCAGGATTATTCCGTTTTGGGTGGAAGAAATTTACGTCTTTTGCCGAGGTTTGTTCGCAAGTCGATCAGATTTGTAAAAGGACTGACACCAATTCGTCTGATTAAAAGCCGTGGCATTCAAATTGCTATCGCAGGTTTTGCAGTGATCTTGGGGTCAGGCTATTTTATCAAAACTGCAGACAAAAACAGCATGCTTTCATCTGCCAGTTCTCATATGGGCTTTGAAGCCAGCAAGCTGGTTGTCAACGGAAACAAAAACCTGAATATCAATTTGTTGCAGGCCAGATTGGCGACGCAGCTTGGTAATTCGCTTTTCTCGTTCAAGGTTGATGCAGCGCGCGATGAAGTTTTGAATGACCCATGGGTCAAGTCTGCTACCGTGCGCAAGGTCTATCCGGATACAATTGTCGTAGATGTGATTGAACGAGAGCCTGTTGCCTTGTGGCAATCCAAGGGCGAGGTTCACTTGATTGCGCGCGATGGCTTCGTTATATCAAAAGCTGGTCCAAAGCACATGCGGTTGCCACAGGTTGTGGGTGAGGGCGCCAATAAGGCTGCTGCTGAGTTCCTTTCCGTTGTAAGCCGTTTTCCTACCATTTCCCAAAAGGCAAGTGCCTATGTGCGTGTTGCCGGACGTCGCTGGAATGTACGCATGAACGATGGCCCGCAGGTGCTTTTACCTGAAGCAGATTGGCAAGTTGCATTAAGCGAGTTGCAGGATTTGCAAGTCAGTAAAGAATTGTTGGATCGCGATATTCTGCAAATAGATATGCGTTTAGCAGATCGTCTTGTGATTAAGCTTGATCCGGAAGCTGCGGAAATTCGTAGAACTGCAATTCAAAAAGCGCTCAAACGTGATTGGCATAAAACATGAGTATGTTGCGTTCAGATGGCCTGTTGCCACGCATGAAGCCCTTGTCGGACAAGCGTTCGACGATTGTGAGCGTGCTGGATATTGGTACATCTAAAATTTGTTGCCTGATTGCAGAGCTTACCCCGCGCGATCCTGGGGAAGCGGTGTTGGGACGTACTCACAAAATAAAGGTTCTTGGCCTTGGCCATCAAAAATCTCGCGGTATCAAATCTGGTGTGATTGTTAATCTGGATCAGGCAGAGCAAGCCATTCGTCATGCGGTTGAAAGCGCCGAGCGCAATGCGGGCATGACGGTTGATAGCTTGATTACAAATGTTTCTTCAGGCCGTTTGGTCAGTGAAGCGTTTTCTGCTGATATTTCGCTTGGTGGACATGCGGTCGAAGACCGTGATGTTAGCCAGGTCCTTTTGGCAGGTGCGCAGCATGCTTTGGCGCCAGAGCGTTCTGTTGTTCACTCCATTCCGATAGGGTATTCGCTTGACGGTGAGCATGGCATTTCTGATCCACATGGCATGATGGGTGAGCGTCTGGGCGTTGATATGCACGTGGTTACAGCGGAAAACGCACCGCTAAGAAATCTCGAATTATGTGTAAACCGTGCGCATTTGTCGGTTGAAGGCATGGTGGCAACCCCTTACGCGGCAGGCCTTGCAACGCTGGTCGATGATGAAATGCAAATGGGTTGCGCTTGTATCGATATCGGTGGCGGTACAACGACGCTTTCAGTCTTTATTGATGGCAGCTTTGTATTTTCAGATGCCATTGCGATTGGTGGCTCCCATGTGACCATGGACTTGGCACGCGGCCTTTCTACCCGTCTGGATGATGCCGAGATGATCAAGGTCAAGTTTGGTTCTGCACTGCTGGGTTCCAGCGATGATGAAGCGATGGTGACGATACCGCCCATCGATGATGCAGATCGTGACGCGCCTCAGCAGGTAAGCCGTGCGCAACTTACAAGAATTATTCGTCCTCGCGTTGAGGAAACACTGGAAATGATTCGAGACCGTCTGGCTAAATCAGGTTTTGCAGAAGCGGTTGGCAAACGTCTGGTGCTCACCGGTGGGGCAAGTCAATTAAACGGAATGTCTGAAGTCGCACGGCGTGTGCTTTCACGCAACGTGCGGCTTGGGCGTCCAATGGGAATTGCGGGCATGCCTGAAATGGCAAAAGGCCCTGTATTTTCAACAGCGGTAGGTCTTTTGATCTATCCGCAGATAGCAAAGATTGAGAATTTTTCTTCGTCGTCAAAGTTTGGCAACATGCTTGCGACGGGAACCAACGGCCCTTTGGGTCGCTTAGGCAATTGGTTCAGGGAAAGTTTTTAAAGATGTTGCCCCATTAGGGGTGACATTGAAGAGTAAGGTATTTTTCAAAAGATGTGGCAAGCGGTGTCACTGAAAAATACAAAACGAAATGCGGCAGTGATGGCGACATCACAAATTTAGGTTCTGGCGGGTTTTCCCGTCCGACAAAATGGAGACGAGGAAAATGACTATTAACTTGCAAAAGCCTGATATTACAGAGCTAAAGCCAAAAATTACGGTATTTGGTGTTGGCGGCGGCGGCGGTAATGCCGTCAATAATATGATCCATGGCGGTCTTGAAGGTGTTGAATTCGTAGTGGCGAATACAGACGCGCAAGCGCTGACAATGTCTGCTGCTGAAAAGATCATACAGCTTGGTACAGATGTCACTGAAGGCCTTGGTGCTGGTTCCATGCCTGAAGTGGGTGCTGCAGCTGCAGAAGAATGCATGACTGAAATTCAAGACTATCTTGCGGGTACCCATATGGCATTCGTTACCGCTGGTATGGGTGGTGGCACAGGCACAGGTGCGGCTCCAGTTGTTGCTCGTGCTGCGCGCGAAATGGGTGTTCTAACGGTTGGTGTGGTTACAAAACCATTCCAGTTTGAAGGCCAAAGACGCATGAAAACAGCCGATGCAGGTATTGCCGAACTGCAAAAGAATGTTGATACACTGATCGTTATTCCAAACCAGAACCTATTCCGCATTGCCAACGATAAAACCACATTTGCTGACGCTTTCGGCATGGCTGACCAGGTGCTTTATTCTGGTGTTGCCTGTATTACAGACCTGATGGTCAAGGAAGGCCTTATCAATCTTGATTTTGCTGATGTTCGCTCTGTAATGCGTGACATGGGTAAAGCCATGATGGGTACGGGTGAAGCCGGTGGTGAAGGACGCGCAAGACTTGCTGCTGAAGCTGCCATTTCCAACCCGCTTCTTGACGAAACTACGATGGCTGGTGCTCAAGGTCTTCTGATCTCGATCACGGGTGGTCGTGACATGACGCTCTTTGAAGTGGATGAGGCCGCTACACGTATCAGTGAAGAAGTCGACCAAAGCGCAAACATCATCGTCGGCGCGACCTTCGATGAAAA
>CALFBU010000200.1 GCA_937951455.1 uncultured Rhizobiaceae group bacterium | reverse complement strand
CATTTACTTGTTCACGCGCTTCCAAGGATGCTTTATCAAGCTCGATTAATCTGTTCTTTTGATCCAGCCTTAGCGCTGCAGCGGTTGGCGCTTCTGCACTTGCAACAAATCCGTCCCAACGCCATAAATCGCCTTCAATGGAAACGATACGCTGACCCGGCTTTAAAAGTTTCGCAATTGCATCGCCTTGCGCTTTATCAACCACGCCTATTTGTGCCAGTCTGCGAGAAAGCTCCATCGGCGCTTTGACAAGACTACTCAATCGCTTAACACCTTCTGGTAGACTTGGATCTTGTGAACCATCGCCTGCAATGCCCCAATGAACCGGTGCTGTCTCTTCAATAGAAATATCAAGGTCTTCGCCAAGCGCTGCACCAAGGGCTGCTTCATAGCCAGGCTCAACATCCATGCGCTCAACAACGGCCGGGAACAAATCTTCACCACCACGATTTAAAATTTGACGCAGTGTACGTGCTTCTGTTTCGATTTCACGCAAGCTGCCTTCTGCTGCTTCCAGTGGTTTGCGTGCTTCTTGTTCTGAAACACGTGCATTTTGCGTCGATTGTTCCGCGGCAGTCAATGCAGCCTCAATGGTTTGCGTTAAACCCTCAAGTCTTGTGACTTCTTCCTGTTTTGCGGCTGGACCTTCCAGTCCTGAAATTTCAGCGGTAATCTCAGCCAAATCCGACTCAACCGTTTTGGCTTGTTCGTCAATTTTGTTTTTGCGGGTTCTGGCCTCTTCCAATGTTCTTTGGAGTTGAGTGCGACGTGCATTTTCATCTGCGAGTTTTACGGTGAGATCAGAAAATGCCGCTTCACTTTTGCCAAGCGCATTAGTTGCGGCTGTCAATTCTTCTTTTGATTTTGCTTCCGTCTCGCCAACACGGCGACTCGCCTCTTCAAGTTCCGCTTGTTCACCATCAAGGTTTACGATGGTAAGCTTGTTATCTTCGACAATATGCTCTTCACGTTTCAGATCGTTTTCAAGCTGGCTAAGGCGGCTTTCAAGCTCACTCTTGCGACCTTCAAGACGCGCAACTTCTTCTTCCATTTGCCCCTTGGCAATTTGCAATCGCTGCAAGACTGCTGCTGTTTTTGCCTCTTCATCACGAAGACCCGGCAGTTTTTGTGCTGCAATGGCTTCAACCTTGGCAAAGTTTGCTTGTATCTCAGCACGCTCCCCCATTGCCAGATTAAAGGCTGACAGGGCACTTTCAGCTTCTGCCTCACTCGTTTTTGCTGCAACCCAACGAAGGTGAAATAAAAGCGCTTCTGTTTTGCGGATGTCACCTGAGAGGTTTCTATAGCGATTTGCCTGTCTTGCTTGGCGCTTCAAGCTTTCAAGTTGGCTTTCAAGCTGACCTACAACGTCATCAAGGCGCTCCAGATTTGTTTCAGCTGCACGAAGGCGCAGTTCTGCTTCATGACGTCTGGAGTGAAGGCCGGAAATACCTGCAGCTTCTTCCAGCAATGCGCGTCTTGCAACGGGCTTCGCGGAGATTAATTCTCCGATGCGCCCCTGCCCGACCATCGAAGGCGATCTGGCACCTGTTGAAGCATCTGCAAACAAGAGTTGCACGTCTTTTGCGCGAACATCCTTGCCATTGATGCGATAAACGGAGCCTGATTCGCGCTCAATACGGCGTGAAACCTGTAGTTCGTCTGCGTCGTTAAAGGCGGCTGGTGCGGTTCTGTCCGCATTATCAAGAAAGAGCGAAACTTCTGCAGTGTTTCTTGCGGGACGGTTGCCCGAACCGGAAAAAATCACATCGTCCATGGCTGATGCGCGCATGTTTTTGTATGAGTTTTCACCCATAATCCAGCGCAGCGCTTCCACCAGGTTGGACTTGCCACACCCATTGGGTCCAACAACGCCAGTCAAACCATTTTCGATAAGAAATTCAGTTGGTTCTACAAATGACTTGAAACCAAGGAGGCGGAGCTTGTTAAACTTCAACGCTGAGCCTCCCCATTAAAAAACGGGCAACAGCGAAAGCTTTGCCCGTCAAAATTCACAATCCAAAGAAGCGAGTTGCCTAAAATCAGGCAATCAAAATTAGACCAGAGAGTCGATAACTTCGCCCATGGCTTCAGCAGACATATTGCCTGAGTACTTTGTACCATTGATGAAGAAGGTTGGCGTTGCATTAACCTCGTAGACCTCAGCCGCTTTTTTCTGAATTGATAATACATTGTCGAGAAGTTCTTGGTTTTTCAAGCATGCGTTGAAGGACTCCTGTGTAAAACCAGCAAGTTTTGAGATTTTAAACAATTCATCAACCACTTTCCCACGAGACCAGATAGCCTGCTTGTCATAAAGGATATCAACCATGTTGAAATATTTATCGCCAGAACACTCGGCCAACATGGTTGCCGCTGCTGCTGCAGGGTCAAACGGGAAGCTGCGGAAATAAAGCTTTGCCTTGCCTGTATCGATATATTTTTCCTTGATTGTTGGGTAAACATCCTTGTGAAAAGCACGGCAATGTGGACATGTCATTGAAGCATATTCAATGATTGTAACCGGAGCATTTTCGTCGCCCACAATGCGCTCACCCAATGGACCTGGTTCCATTAAAGTTGAAAGATCCGCAAAAGCAGGTTTACTTCCAATTGCTGGAAGCCCTGTCAAAGCGCCAGTTGCAGTGACACCTGTTGCTGCAAAAACAGGCAAAGCTTGACGACGTGTAATTTTCATTTTCAACTCCAGTATTTGTTTGCATATCATCTAGCACATTAAGATGAACATAACATGATAATCTCGTTCATATAATGTCGCAGTTTGTCTGTCTGAATAAATTTTGTGTTATTATTTGGTATTCCTGGATAAAACACCTCGCCCCAATTTTGTAAGCGTTTCCTTGAGCACGGGATCATCAATTTCATCCAAAATCGTAGCCAAACGTTCTTCATCCATACTCGTCACGGGGTTTTTATCTTTAGGTTTTTTCTTGTCTAGAGAGACCACCGCTTTTTGAACAATGGTAATTCTGTCAATGGCTTCAAAACCGAAAAATATGTTAATGCGTTCAAGTATCGCTGGATGCTCATGTTGAAAAAACAAGGCTGCAGAATTCTCGCACGCAACAACCAGCACAGCCGGTTTGAATGGATCATCCTCGTGCGCTCTTCTTGGCCAGTTGATTTTTTCAGGTCGGGTTGTTTTTGCAAACTCTTCGCCCGCGATCTCAGGCCAGGCATTGATCAAATCCAGTGTCATCCCGGCACGCCGTGCAATAACCGGCTCCAAAACTTTGCCAACAATCTCGGATACGGATCGAGGGCCGAAGTTCTTTCCACGCTTTTTTGTGCTCTTTACGATTGGTTTTTCCGACATGACTTGATTTTTACACTTAATCGCGTTCCTTGAGCCTATGAATAGCACCGAAGTTTCAAAACAAAAAGAGACGAGAGCCTTCGCCCACCGTCTTCTGGCGTGGTATGACGTGCACGCGCGTGCGATGCCTTGGCGTGTACCTCCTGAAGATCATGCTCAAGGGGTTCGCGCTGCCCCTTACCATATCTGGTTGTCTGAGGTCATGTTGCAGCAAACCCAAGTGGCGACTGTAAAAGAGTATTTTCTGAAGTTCATCAAAAAATGGCCTACGGTGTTTGACTTGGCCGCTAGTGATCAGGAAGACGTTTTGAAGGCTTGGGCCGGGCTTGGATATTATTCACGAGCCAGAAACCTGAAAAAATGTGCAGACATCGTCGTAGCTCAGCACCAAGGAAAATTTCCGCAAACGTTTGAAGAACTTAAAAAATTACCAGGCATTGGAGATTATACAGCATCTGCCATCGCCTCCATTGCATTTGATCAGGCTGTTGCCGTGCTTGATGGCAATGTTGAGCGCGTCATGGCACGTCATGAACGCATTGAAACGACCTTTCCGGCGGCAAAATCCGAGACTAAAGTCATATTGGCTGAAATTCTGGATACAGAGCGTCCTGGAGAATTTGCGCAGGCTACAATGGACTTGGGCGCAACCATTTGCACCCCGAAGCGGCCAGCGTGTAGTTTGTGCCCGATTAATGATGACTGTCTTGGTTTTAAATATGGCGACGCTGAACTGTTTCCCTACAAAAAACCAAAAGCTGTAAAACCAACCCGAAAAGGTGCTGCTTTTGTTATTCTAAACGAGAATGACGAAATTTTTTTATGCAAGCGGCCTGAAGCCGGGCTTTTAGCAGGCATGACGCAAGTGCCAACGAACGATTGGAATTCAAATCAGGATGGCAGCACAGACACAACAGATGCGCCTTTTCAGACAGATTGGGAAAATGCTGGCATCGCCAAACATACTTTCACGCACTTTCATCTTGAACTGAATGTCTGGAAAATTTCAGGTATCAATGAATTGTCTATAGAGGGTTGGTGGAGTGGCGTTGAACAAGTTTCACAAGAGGCAATACCCACCGTAATGCAGAAAGTGATCCAAAAAGCGCTACAATCTGTTTAAAACACAGCTAAAAAGTAACTTTAGGTAATCTGAAATTCCATTTTACCTGAGAATCAATTAAACTTAAGAAACGAAAAATCTTATGGATTTAATTTTGCTTAGCAGGGACAAAATTAATAATCTGGCAAAACCACTTTTAAACTTCCGCAACTTTTCGCTGTTACGGGGCGGTTTTACTGCGTTTTGTATTTCGTCCGCGACGCTTTTTGGCTGTAGTTATTCTATGGCCGGTGAATTCAATATGAATTTAGGTGCCAATCCAGACTGGCCTGCTGGTAGCAATGGACCGGTAACATTTACCCTGACTGACGAATTTGGATTTGAGCTTGATGGGTCAGCTACAATAAACCAAACGGGAGGCGCACCCGTCGCAGGTTTTCCGCTTGATGAAGTAGGCTTTTTTGGAACAAGCACATCCATCGGCGCAATATGGGACTCGAACGCTGGAAGTAGTGGTATTGGAGAAGCAACCAACACAGCCACACTTTCATTTTCAAGTGGTGGCGTTGCGTTCCCGACAGATGGTATCTCTTTTGTCATTAGTGATATCGACTCTGTTGACAATAATTCCACGACTGACCGATGTGATTTTATTACTGCGACGGGCAATGCTGGCAACCCAACCTTGTCTTTGGTTAATCCTGCATCTGCAGCAACCTCAGTTAGAATTGGTCCAGCTACGGGTTCAGGGGCAACGGGCCCCATCGCAGCCAATCAGGCGCAATGTATATACAATACTGGTGCAACAGCTTCACCAGGCTCGACAGGCGACGACAATGGTTCAATCCTTGTAAGCTATCCTGCAGGAACTTCTTCTGCGACAATTCTTTATGATGAATCCATTGAAAATGTTTTGGGCAACAATAACCTTAATGCTGCGGCAAGAGGCATCGGCATATGGGCTTCTAGTGTCATTACGGTAAATCAGTCCATAAGCCTCGCAAAAACGGCTGATGTTCCAAGCTATGCCAATGCTGGCGATACAATAAACTATACTTACGTTGTTACAAATGACGGCCCGCTACCCATCAACACAAATCAAAATATCCAGATAAATGATGATCAAATCGGGTTTATCAATTGCCCTGCGATTGCAGCTGATATTCCGGTGGGTGGCACACAAACCTGTACGGGCACTTATACCGTCACCGCGGGCGATGCATCTGCGCCTAACGTTGTTAATGTTGCCACCGCGGGCGTTGGCACGGGTACTCAACCCTTTGCGGACAGACTTCAATCCAATTCAGATACTGCTACTGTAATCCGTGAAATCCCTGCTATTACACTGTCCAAATCTTCTGGTGTACCAAGTGTTGCGGCTGGCGCCCTGCCAGGATTAACAGATGCTGGTGATACGATTGCCTATTCATACACGGTGAATAATACAGGCAATGTCCCCATCCAAAACGTAACCATCACTGATCCAGGCCCAAGCTTTAACGGAAATGCTGGAACTGGAAGCTTATCTGCCTTCACACCAGCAAGTGCAACGATACCCTTGGGTGGTTCGCAAGTTTTCACCGCTACCTATACGCTAAGTCAGCAAGATGTTGATAATTCTGCAGGTATTACAAACGGCGTATCCAATACCGCCAGTTCGACGGGACAGTCTGTAGGTGGTGTGACGGCTAGTTCTAACAATTCTACGGCACAAACCACGATCACCGGCGGACCAAATATAACCGTGACCAAAACAGCTTCTGATGATACGAATGTGCCTGCGGGTGTCACAGTGACGTATACCTATACCGTTACCAATACTGGCAACCAGACAATTAGTAATATTAACCTGACAGATGCCCACGGCGGCTCTGGTCCAATGCCAACCCCAAGCAATGAAACATTAACAACAGACGTTGGCGCAACGGGAGACTCAACCGATGCTGCCGTCAATGGTAGTTGGGATAGTCTTGCTCCGGGTGATCAGGTAACTTTCACAGCCAATTACACCGTTACGCAAAACGATATTGATACACTGCAATAGAATATTGTCTACGCACCTGCAGCCATGACTTCAGAACGATAGATTTTACGAATTTCATCAATCTGAACGAGTTTTTTGCCTTCGACAGTGTGCCAGAAAGTCCACCCATTACACGCGTCCAATCCTTGCAACTTCGCGCCCATTTTATGGATTGAAGCCGTTTCCCCTTCATGTTCAAGTGAACCGTCGATGCGCACTTTTGCTTTCCAGCGCTTCTTTGTGTCCGTTAATATCGCGCCCGGCTTTAAAAGACCTGACTCGAGCAAGGCACCAAAGGCTACGCGAGGCTCTGCGCGCTTTCCTGTTGTGACAACCAGCTGAGGAGATTTGACCACTTCGACCGCATCAATGCGTTTTATAGCTGCCTCAATGTATTTGTCCTCACGGTCGATGCCAACGAAATTACGACCCAAACGCTTTGCAACAGCCCCCGTTGTACCTGAACCAAAAAACGGATCAAGAATAACATCACCCGGCTTTGTTGAAGACATAATAACACGGTGTAACAGCGCTTCAGGCTTTTGAGTTGGGTGGATTTTATCGCCATTTTCATCTTTTAGGCGTTCACCACCATTGCAAATTGGGAAC
Organism: uncultured Rhizobiaceae group bacterium; assembly: GCA_937951455.1. Lineage (GTDB taxonomy): Bacteria > Pseudomonadota > Alphaproteobacteria > Rhizobiales > Rhizobiaceae > JAALLB01. Next base: position 414 of record CALFBU010000200.1, on the reverse strand, counting down.
AACCAATCAGAACGCATTTGCACTTCGTCATTGGCCATTTTCATTGCGTCATAGTTAAATGTATATTTCTTGGCTTCTTGTGTCGGCGATGCCCAGATCATCGTCTCATGCGCATTGGTGAAGCGACGCCCGCGAAAGTTTGGCATCGGGTTGGATTTACGCCAGATGACATCGTTTAAAATCCAGAAGCCCATATCTTGTAGCGTTGTACCAACGCGGAAAATGTTGTGATACGAACCGATAACCCAGATAGTACCTTCAGGCTTCAAGACACGGCGTGCGGCCAATAACCATGCGCGGGTAAAAGCATCATAAGCTTCAAAAGTTGCGAACTGATCCCAATGGTCATCCACTGCATCCACCTTTGACTGGTCCGGGCGATGCAAATCACCATCCAACTGGAGGTTATAGGGA
>CALFBU010000199.1 GCA_937951455.1 uncultured Rhizobiaceae group bacterium | reverse complement strand
CGTCAAATTTTAAATCGTGGTGGTGAAGATTTGTTCCCGGCCGTTGTTGAGCGCATGGATGTTGAGCCTGGCTATGAAGCAGCCCTTGGTGCAGCGCTTGGCGAAGACCTTGATATTTCCATTGAGGAAACCGCACCGGTTCATTGGGGCATTACAGGCGATGGTTCACAAGATCCAAGTCTACCAGAAGGTGTTAAGCGATTAAGCAATCTTGTCAAAGCGCCGATGGAACTCTCAAGACGGCTGGCACAAATAGGCGTGGTTGATAATGCGCAAGGCGATGCAATCGCGAAGCTTTTAAAGCCCGGACAGCGTATCGTTTCCATTGAAGGCGATTTATGGCGTTGGGACGGATTTGTTGCAAGTGCGGAAGCACCAACCGCTGCAGCGCTAAGACTTGCTCAAAAGAACAGATTAATCGAGCTTGATAAAGCATCCTTGGAAGCGCGTGAACAAGTAAATGCTGCACAAGTGGCCTATGACCAAGGCAAGCAGAAAACTGCTGATTTGATCGAAGCAGAACTGCAAGCACGAGACGCCATTCGTTCGCATCAACGCGCACTTGGCGAAGCGCGTGAGGCACTCAATGTTGCAGAGCGTTCTGTCAGCCAATTAGCGGCAAAACGATCAGCGCTTGAAGAAGCGAAAAATCGTTTGGCAGAAGACAGTCAGGAAACAGAAAAGCGCATCGTTGAAACAGACGCAGCTTTGATTGCCATGGTCGACATGAGTGCGTCTGATGCTGAACTTGAAGCATTGCGAATGCAGGTTGCTGAAGACCGCGCCAGACTTGCGGAGGCTAGAGCTGCCTCTCAAGGTTTGTCACGCGATGCGGAAGCACGTGGCCGTCGTCTTGAGGTCATTCAAACAGAGCGCCAAAACTGGCAAAATCGCCTAAAGAATGCTGCAAAACAAATCGAGACACTGACCAAGCGTCGCGAAGAAACAGCTCTTGAAATTGCAAACCTTGCCGATGCACCAGATATGTTCCAGGCCAAGCGCCGCGACTTGCTTAACCAGTTGGAGCAGGCGGAAGTTACGAGAAGTGAAGCGGCTGATATTTTAGCAAAGGCTGAAACAACCCTTGCAGAAGCATCGCGTGCTGCACGTCAGTCAATCGATGATTTGGCGGATGCCAGAGAAAAAGTTGGCCGCGCAGAAGAGCGTGTGAACGCAGCAAAAGAACGTCGCATCGAGATTGAGGCGCGCATAAGGGAAGAACTTGAGTGCCATCCAGCAGACACGATGGAAATGGCCGATGTCAAACCTGATGAAAAACTGCCTGAAGTCGACAAGGTCGAAAGCAAGCTTGAGCGTCAAAAAGCAGAGCGCGAACGTTTGGGTGCGGTTAACTTGCGCGCTGATACTGAGCAAACCGAAATCGAAGAAAAGCGTACTGAGATTGTTACTGAACGTGACGATCTGATTGAAGCGATTGCCAAACTGCGTTCAGGGATTCAAAGCCTGAACAAGGAGGGCCGTGAGCGTCTGCTTGAAGCGTTTGAAGTCGTGAACACCGAATTCAAGCGCCTCTTCACACACCTGTTTGGTGGCGGTACGGCTGAACTTCAGCTGGTAGAATCGGACGACCCACTGGAAGCAGGCCTTGAAATTCTTGCCCGCCCTCCAGGCAAAAAGCCTCAAACCATGACGCTTCTTTCCGGTGGTGAGCAAGCCTTGACCGCCATGGCTTTGATCTTCGCTGTGTTCTTGACCAATCCTGCACCAATCTGCGTGCTCGACGAGGTGGATGCCCCATTGGATGACCATAACGTAGAACGTTTCTGTAATCTGATGGACGAAATGTCGGCAACGACAGACACAAAATTTGTGCTCATAACGCATAACCCGATCACCATGGCGCGTATGGATCGCATGTTTGGTGTGACCATGGCAGAGCGCGGTGTTAGTCAGCTTGTGTCTGTGAACCTTGAAGAAGCTGAAAAACTTCGCGAGACGGCATGAAAATTCTTAGTTTAATGAAACTCGATGAGAATCGCGCCAGCCGCGATGAGAGCGATTGCAACCATGCGTTTGAGATCCACGCGCTCATGAAAGAATAAAACGCCAATCCCCGTTGCAAAGATGATGGAAGTTTCGCGCAAGGCTGCTGCTTCACTGACTTTGCCAATGCGTGTTGCCAGCATCAACGTACCGAATGAGAAGAACGCGATCAGCGCACCAAATATTCCCCGCGCGATCAACGGCTGTATTTCTGGCTTGTCCTCCAGTTTTAACCAACGGCTATAGGCCACGAATGGAAAACCAAAACCGCCAAGGAAGAAAAACCAGGCCAAAAATGTAAACGGGTCAGCCGCTGTGCGAATACCAAGCGCGTCTACGGTTGTGTAAAGCGCCACAAAAATGCCCGCGCCAATGGCAAGCAAAATGGATATCATCAAACCTCGCTTTGCAATCGCATCCAGTTGCACCTCTCCCAGGTTGATGAAAGCCAGTGAGAAAATCGCGCCTGATAATAAAAGCAGTCCCATCCATTGGCTTAAAACCAGGGTCTCGCTAAAAATCAAAAGTGCGAGCAGGGCGGTGATCACAGGGCCAACCCCTCTTGCAATTGGATAGACAAGGGTAAACGAACCGCGTGAGAACGCAGCAGCCTGAAACCACTCATAAGCGATGTGCAGTAGAAAGGATAAAAACAGGAGAGGGATTAACTCGCCAGTTGGCAGCGGAAAAACAAACAGCGCAAAAGGGGCTGCCATGATAGAATAGCAGATATTGATTGCGCCCCGATTAAGATATGGATCGATGCCGCCCTTGTTTACAGCTGCAAATATTGCATGCGCCAGGGCGGACATGAGCGCCAGGAATAAAGCGAGCACTTCACCTTCTGGCGTTCCCGCCATGGATACAAAAATTTCGCCCATAATTCAGCTTTCATAATTAGACTTCATGTTTGTCAAAGACATGAAAAGCTGTCAAAGATATTGTAGGGAAACTTGGGGAAACACGATGGACATCAAGGCAATCATATTCGATAAAGATGGAACCATCGCAGACTTTGGTGTCACCTTTAACAGGGCTACAAAATTGGTACTGGATGAAATTTGCAACGGCGATCCTGAGTTAATGCAGCGCTCAGCCGAAGCACTTCATTATGATTTATCCAGCAAGCTTATCGGCAAACAATCCGTCATTATCGCAGGCACAGGCGTTGATATCGCTGAAGCGCTGTCCACGGTTTTTCCAATTGAAGACATTGAAGCTTTTGGTGCAATCCTGGATGAAATGTACGGTGAGATTTGTTTGAATATGGTTGAGGCTTTGCCGGGCGCGGCAAAGGCCTTGGAGCAACTTCATGATGATGAAATATTGTTGGGAGTTGGGACGAATGATTCAGAAGAAAACGCCATCAACCAAATGGAAGCGCTCGAACTGGATCATTTCTTTGAACATATCTTTGGCGCAGATTCAGGTTATGGCGCCAAGCCCGGAAGCGGCATGATTGATGCTTTCAAGGAAAGATTGGGCTTACGCCCTGAACAAGTTTTAATGGTAGGC
>CALFBU010000198.1 GCA_937951455.1 uncultured Rhizobiaceae group bacterium | reverse complement strand
ATCAACAAATAAAAATGAAATTCGAAACACTAGAAACTGCAACCAAAGATTATGAATTAGATTATGCTACTAGACTAATACTCGACGAACTCGGAATCGAATTTGAAGACCCAAATGCAAATACAATAGACGAAATAATTGCTCCATATTTAGATAAATTTCCCACAACTGCAGAATTTTCTCAAAAAGCCAGATTAACATTACCCGATGTAGATGCTCGAGACGATCCTGATAATGCTGTATATTTGTGGCTTAATCACGAAGACAAAATGTTCAAGCGACTTGAACAGAAACTAATTGAAGCGCGACTTAAAGATGGTTTCTTTTTTAATGGCGAACCTGATGTCGATGAGTTTTTGAAATTTTCAGGAAGTATTCGACAAAGGCGTTTTTCAAGAATGGGTCTATCGCTTGAGCATCACTTAGCCGCAGCTTTTGATGCATTTAATTTAAAATACTCTCGAACTGCACAAACAGAAAACAAAACAAAACCAGACTTTCTTTTCCCTGGGCAGGAGGAATATTGGGACAAGGATTTTCCAGAAGAAAAATTAATTATGATGGGATCAAAATCAACCTGCAAAGATAGATGGAGACAAGTACTCAGTGAAGCTTCCAAAATCCCAAACAAACATCTCTTTACACTGCAACCTAGCATTTCTGAAAATCAAACCAATGAAATGCAGGCGAACAACTTACAATTAATTTTGCCTAAACACATTCATTCTTCTTATAAACCAAGACAACAAGAATGGTTGATGGATTTGTCTGAATTTATTAGCTTTGTGCAAGATAAACAAAAATAAAAAAAGCGGTGTTGCCACCGCTTTTGTACGCTTGAGTATTACCCGAAGTTGACTTTTTTCTCTTCCACGATATCCGGAATTTTTGTGTCGCTGTTAAACGCAACTGCAATTTCCTTGATTAGACTGACCGGGTTTTTCTCACCGTCCCACATCTGGCCGTACTCGGGTTTGAAAATGATGGCCACAACATCTCGCGATTCTGGTGTTCCTGTGAACCATGTTTCTGCATAGGGGCCCCAAAGTTCCTTGATGAGCGCATAATCTTCGCTGACTTTCATTTTACCGGTGATGGATGCATGTGCGTTGGTAACCGGGTTTGAAAAGGTTAGCAGTGCGTTCGAGTTTTCCTTGATCTCGTCCGTCTTGTGGGTAACCCTGTGCGTTAGAAAACGAATTTCGCCGTTATCCTTGTTTACAAACGGCACCATCGGTCTGGCGCGCATTTGGTCACCGTCGACCGTTGCCACCATGGCATTTTGAAAGCCTTCGATGAAATCCCAAAATTGTTTTTCTGAATTCTCTGTCATAACATTTCCTTTCGTTACACCCATACAATGAACATCAGACCAAATGGTTTCATGAAATCAGGAACAAAGATTTTCTGCCATATAAAAGCGGGCGAAAATAAATTCATTTAGCAGTCCTTCACCCCTCCCAATTATAATCCCGCTCCCCTATATTAGCTTCATGGCAAAGACACCCAAGAACACTTCCGGTTTTGACGAAGCGCAGCAGCAGCCTTTGAGCGGGTCTCCTTTGTCTGGCAGTGTTGCGGATTGGGCTGAGGAAATAGCGCAAGAGGCTCAAAAAGAAGAAACAAAGAAAAAAACACCCAAGCAACCGGCTGCCAAAACAAGCAAAGCAGGAAAATCCGCTGGCGGCACTATTTTAGGTGGTGCGGCATCGCCAAAGGAACGCGCGGCAACGGGATTAAATCCAATCTCGGGTCTGGAAGTGTCGCTTGAAAAAGCGGAAGAACTTTTAGCGCACCAAAAAGCCAACAAGAAGAAAGCCAAATCAAAGAAAAAAGACGAAAACACCATCGCCAAGCCTTTCGGCTATGATGGCGAAGCGCTGGAAGGCGTCACCGCAACGGTGGAAGCGCTCTCCGCGCTGATTGCCAATGGTGATCCGCTGATTAAAAACGGTGAGGAATGGGTCCCGCACCGCCCAGTGCGTCCAGTCAAATCCGATGGCGGTATCCCGATTGAAATGGTAACGCCCTTCACCCCGTCAGGCGATCAGCCCACCGCCATTAAAGATCTTGTCGAAGGGATTAATCAGCAGGATCAAACACAAGTCTTGCTGGGCGTGACAGGCTCGGGCAAGACCTTCACCATGGGCAAGGTTATCGAGGCGACACAGCGCCCTGCCCTCATCCTCGCGCCGAACAAGACGCTTGCCGCCCAGCTTTATGGCGAGATGAAAAACTTCTTCCCGAACAATGCGGTTGAATATTTCGTCTCCTATTATGACTACTACCAGCCAGAGGCTTACGTTCCGCGCTCGGATACTTATATTGAAAAAGAATCGAGCGTGAACGAGCAGATCGACCGCATGCGCCACTCCGCCACCCGCGCGCTGCTGGAGCGAGATGACGTGATCATCGTCGCATCCGTTTCGTGCATTTACGGTATCGGCTCGGTCGAAACCTATACCGCCATGACCTTTGAAATGAAGATTGGTGACACGCTCGACCAGCGCCAACTTCTTGCCGATCTCGTCGCCCAGCAATACAAGCGCAACGATCAGGCCTTCACGCGTGGTACGTTTAGAGTACGCGGCGATACGATCGAGATTTTCCCCGC
>CALFBU010000197.1 GCA_937951455.1 uncultured Rhizobiaceae group bacterium | reverse complement strand
GTTCTTGTAAATTCCTCGAATGAACTCGCGTAGGTTAAAGAGAAGAAAAACAACGCTATTAAAAAAGCGATTACAAATTTCATTTTCAAACTTTCATTGTACAGAATTCGCTCTTTTTATCAGAGCACATGGTTAAAGCAAGTTCGAGTGTCGTCACCAACAAATCTAGTCTCCTAGATTGTTTTTTTTAAATCATCCATCTATAGAGTTACGTAATGTAAGGCATGCGGCACATGAAGTCATATAATAAATGCATGTTAAGGGTGGTACCAAATGAGAATTTTAATAAATTCTTTCAGACGATTGGCCAATGTTTTTGGTATTCAAGTTTTACGTCTTAAAAGCTATGAAAAATTGCTTGCCTACCAAGTTGCGATGACGCGGTTAGGTATTAGGCATTCAGATATCGAAGCATTGATGGATGGTGACAAGAACCAAAACTTTAGAAGCCAAGGACACAATTCTGCGCTGGCATCTGGTTCAAGCGATAGTTATTTCAAGAAACTGAACAAAAATTTAAAGCAAAATCTAAACGCAGGGTCGCGTGGTGCAGGCAATAGCATTGAAGATAACCACTTGGCTCAATATAATGAAGGCCGAATAGCTAGAATGTTATTGCAGGAAAAGCTGACATCTTTAGAACTGTCTCAGGGCTCAAAAACCAAAACTTGCAAACCTGCAACAACTCGCTCCCGCAAAACCGTTTAGTGGAAACAATGTAAATGAAAATCCTGTTTGGTATGCCAACCATTACAAAAGGAAAGGGTGGCGCAGAGAGAGTATGCGCAGAGCTTTCCAATGAAATGATTGCGCGCGGACATGAAGTGGGTATTTTGGCATTTGCGGAAAATGGTGAAACATCTTCATATGAACTTCACCCTGATGTGAAGCTTATCTGCACACCTTTCGCTAGAATTGGCGATATAAAAAATGTGCAAAAAGAAATACAAACATATGATCCAGATTTGTATTTCTACTTTTACTTTGACCGACTTTTGATTGCCCAATACGCAATTACACAAGGATTGAACATACCTTTGGGGGGGCAAGAGTGCACGAACCCTCATCGCATGATCAGAAATCTGACCAAAGCGCCATGGATTAAAACACCCGAACAGGCATATCATGCACGGCGCTCTATTTTGTCAGGGTTACATGGGATAAGATTTACGCTTGATGGGTATAAAAATTCCCTGCCTTGGGTAGTTCAGCCGCAGTGCCATACCTTTGTTAATACGTTTAAACCGGGCAAATTAGCGAACTTTCATTCAGGTACAGAACTGGGTAGAAAACGCATCATTAATATTGGCGGTTTGAAGTCCCCAAATAAAAATGGAAACTTGCTGGCTCAAGCTTTTGCTTCAATCGCGGGTCAATTTCCCGATTGGGAAATGCACTTTTTCGGCGGGGGCAAAGCCAATACTCTAGAGCGCATCGCGAAGCAAAATAATCTGCAAGACAGACTGATCGCCAGAGGCATGTCATCGGATATCGATGGCGAATTCATGCGCTCTGAAATTCATGCAATACCTTCACTGGAAGAGGGATGTCCCAACTCTGTCTGTGAAGCGATGTATCATGGCGTTCCTTCTATCGGTCTGGACACATGCCCAGGAACCAATGAACTGATAAAGCATGATTACAACGGTCTTCTGGCGGATGGAGAAAATCAAAAAGCTTCGTTTGCAGAACAGTTGGCAAAACTTATGTCTGACAGCGACATGCGGAAAACCTTTGGGCAAAATGCCTATAATGAAGCTGTTGTCAGGTTTGACCAGAAGACGATCTACGATCAATGGGAAAAACTATTAAAGAAAATAGCTTCTTATAAGAAAGGGCCTAAAAAACTTTTTGCTGAACAACAGAAGATTAATGCAAATCAAGCCAGGCAACTGGACTTTTCAAAGCGCAAACTGTTCTCACAAATTTCGGGAACTTTTTTCATACGAGGCCTGGAAGAACAGGACGCCGATCTTGCCAGACTTGATAAAATTCAATTAAACGATGAAGAACACTTGCCTCTTCTTTCAGTCGTTGTTCCTATTTTCAATAAGAAAAAGTATCTCCAAACAACGTTTAAATCGATTGAAAACTTGAATTACGCAAACAAGGAGATTTTGCTGGTTGATGATTGTTCGACAGACGAATCGCTGGCTGAATGTGAGGCGTTTGCTCGCACAGGTTCGCATATCAAGGTTATCAAGCGTAAAAAGAACGGTGGACTTTCCGCAGCGAGAAATTCTGGCCTTGCTAAGGCGAAAGGTGATTATATTTTGTTTTGGGATGCTGATGATGTCTTGGCGCCCGATGGCGTAAAAGAAATCATCATGGAAATCATGGAAGATAACAGTGATATTGGTACAGGGCTCGCTACTCGAAATGGTACTATTCTCCAACACTATAAAACTAGCGATATTTTAGTTCGGAACCTTCCTTTTGTTGCTGGACAATCGACACTCAAAACCACATCAACATGTTTCAAAGTATATAAAAGAGCATTTCTAAAACAGCATAATCTTACTTTTGTATCTGGGCTTTATATGCAGGATGCAGAATTTAATTACCGTGCTTTTGCGCTGGCAAATGGTATCACGACTACAGATGCGATTATTGGTGAATACGTAGCAGCCGATGACTCTTGGGGGGCTACAGTCACGGCACCGAGATTGGAATCAATTTTTGAAATTGATAGACTAACGCGTGAGTTTACGGAAAAACATGGATTAGAAAGTCTGGAAGTTTTCCGACAGAAGTACGTACTTAAATTTGTTTTCCAGTTTTTCATACGCCGTTTTTGCTCGCGCTTCGTAAGGAAAGATGAATTCAACAATATTGGCAAACTCTATGATGAATACGGGGACCGCGTTCGTGAAGCCCTATATGGTCTTGAAGATGGTATTTTAGCCTTGGCATTGGAAGAGCCAAAAATAGGCATGGGAATTCTGGTGTTCAGGGCAGGTGATACGAATAAGGCTCTCAACTTCTTCAGAGGTGATAGAAATCAAAACGTTGACTTGTCTAAGATCATTGTTCCAAACAGCCGTATATCATTCGCTCATGTCAAAAGTATTTCGGAAGCCTTCTACGCTAACCGTCATTAGAAGGCAGGTTATTAAAACTTTAGATAGCCCAAAGCATAATCCAGTGTTAATGATTGGCCATCGAAATAAAAGTAGAAATAATACGGCAAACCTTTTCAGATGCTGAAAGAATTCATAAACTCTCTATATCTTTGGCGAATATGGAATATTGCCACCGTTTATAAAATAGTGCTCACGTATCGACGCACTTATCTTGGTACTTTATGGCTGATGGTTGGCATCACAATGATTGTGGTGGCAAAGTCGTTTTTGTTTTCAGGTATCTTGAATATTCCAAGCGATCGCATAATTCCTAATCTTGCAATAGGTATGCTTGCATGGCGTTTGTTGGCTGGTGTTATTAATGGGTCATGCAATGCCATCAATTTAAACAAAGCCAACTTTGAACAAGGGTATTTTCCTCTCTTTACGCCCATTCTTTCAGTCATTGTCTATCACAGCTTTTCTTTCGCCCATGCATTTTTACCGATGATTATCATTTCTTTCTATTTCGCAGCACCTAATTTGTTAGATATCTGGCTTGTCATCCCTGGACTTATTTTAATTTTCTTTGCAGCTATTCCAATCGGATACATCCTGTCAGTAATCTGCACGCGTTACAGGGATTTGGCAAATTTAATTCATGCTGTCATGGGTGTAATGTTTTTTCTTACGCCAGTCATTTGGGTTCCTGAGATGGCAAAGGGATTTAGAGAATGGGTACTTGTGTTAAATCCATTTTATCATTTTATGGAGTTGGTGCGTGATCCTTTGGTCAATCAACCCATAGAATTACTGAACTGGTTGGTGTCGTTTGCAATTGGACTGGCCGCGTGGGGCTTGGCTTACGTTTTGTTTAATTATTACGGTCGGCGTGTA
>CALFBU010000196.1 GCA_937951455.1 uncultured Rhizobiaceae group bacterium | reverse complement strand
CGCCAAACAAAACGCATGTCGTGCGATCTTCCCAGTCCAAAATGCGCGAGAAGGTTTCCGCACCAATCACCAGAATTCGCTTGGCCTGCCCTGAACGGATGTATTGATCTGCGGTCGTCATGGCAAACACAAAGCCAGAGCAAACCGCTTGTGTGTCAAAAGCTGCACCATGTTTCATGCCAAGGCGATGCTGTACCTCGACTGCTGTTGCGGGGAATGTATTATCAGGTGTTGAAGTTGCCAGTATAATCAGGTCTATCCCATCCACACCAATGCCGGCATTTTCCAGGGCCGCTTTCGCTGCATGCTCAGCCAGATCAGCGGTTGTTTCACCTTTGGCTGCGATGTGTCTTTGTTCAATGCCGGTGCGCTGGACAATCCACTCATCAGTGGTGTCGAGGAACTCTTCAAATTCAGCATTTTTCATTGCCTTGGCTGGGGTATATGACCCACATCCTATGACGACAGACCTTATCATTTTATACCCCGGCTACTCATGTCACTATATTATCTTTTTCTTGTTCAAGTCTGATGCAGATATCTGCGAACTCGTCCAAATCAGTTTCAATCTTCGAAAGCAATTCGTTTACCGCCATATCGTAGCCAAGTTCAATGGCAGAGGCAAAGCCCTCACCGTCCGTACCGCCATGACTCTTAATAACAATGCCGTTCAGCCCTAACAGCACAGCACCATTGATTTTGCGCGGATCCATTTTCTCGCGCAATTGCTTAAACGCGCCTTTGGCAAAAACGTAACCGATTTTGGCCAGCAGAGTTCTGCTCATGGCAGCTTTGAGATATTCGCCGATTTGTTTTGCCGTACCTTCGGCTGTTTTAAGCGCGATGTTGCCTGCAAAACCTTCAGTCACAACAACATCAACAGTACCCTTGCCAAGGTCGTCTCCTTCAACAAAACCATGATATTTCATGTTTTGCATGTTTGCTTCGCGAAGCAACCTTCCTGCTTCCTTGACGGCCTCAACGCCTTTGACCTCTTCAACGCCGATGTTTAACAGCCCAACGCTTGGACGGTCAAAGTCCATCAACGCGCGCGCCATCGCAGCGCCCATGACTGCAAATTCCACCAGTTGGTCAGCATCAACGCCAACATTGGCGCCTACGTCCAGAACCACGCTCTCACCAGACAAGGTCGGCCAAATGGCTGCCATGGCGGGACGCGTGATGCTCGGTTGTGTTCTAAGACAAAATTTCGACATGGCCATCAGTGCGCCTGTGTTGCCTGCAGAGATACAAACTGACGCTTCATTTTTCTTGATCGCCTCTATCGCACGCCACATGCCAGACTTGCCACGACCACTTTTTAAAGCCTTGCTTGGTTTGTCATCCATCGCAATGGAAACTTCACAATGATAAAAATTTGATACGGCTTTGACCTTAGGAAATCGATTCAGCACAGGCATGACGGTTGCTTCGTCGCCATAGATTTCAAATTTTAAATTTGGTCTGCGTAAAAGGGCAATATCGGCACCGGAAATCACTGTTTCCGGACCATGGTCACCACCCATCGCATCGAGGGAAATTGTCAGGTCTTTAGTCATTTTGAAATTTCATATTCCTGTATCTGCAAAACTATAACTGAAATCGGCTCAATTATTGCTTTTTTTTTCAGTTATCAACGCTTTGAGGTCTGAAAAAGGCTTATGAGTAGGCTCAAGGTCTTCATTGGTATCATCTTCAACCCAAATAGCCTCTTCTGGCGCAGAATCTGATCTTGGGAAGGGATCTATTACGAGAATCAACTCCTCAATCAAGATATCCCACAAGTTGAGCGTGTTCCCGACAATAATATCAGGCAAATCAGCTTCCGGATCTAATACCATTTCGCCGTCAATAATTTCGGGCATTTTGTAATCACTACTTCGTTCGGGCAAAAATTGTCGTTCAAAGCTTTCATTTATGTTGGAAAAAACCGGTTCGAGTGTTGCGATACACTCTTGTTCAATTTTTGCCTTAAAATCACAATTCAGTGTCACGCCATGCTTGCGCCAGCGTTTAAATCTGAACACTGCCTCAAGCGTTTGAACACTGTTTACATCACAAGCCTTAGCGACGGACGACAGCGCTTCTTGAGTTACAGGTAGTGATATTTTTTCCGACGCGGGTGGTAGGTTATTGACGCTAATCAGAAAGCTCAAACTGGAAGTCATGCGCTGAAACCTTCGGGTGACAACCAGCTTACCTTACCTGACAAAAGCGCTTTCATGGGCTGATCTTTTAGGTGAGCTTCTGTCTTCAAAATATAAGATGTCAAGATCTGTGGATTTGGATTTTCAGTTTCTGATAAATAACGCAATTCAGCTTTGGCAGCGATTTCCTTTGCATCACAGGTGTTGATGGCTTCGTCAAAATCATCAATCTGACCATAAAAACTGCGGATCATTTTCTTCTTTTTCTTAGGCACGCTGGTGTCACCAATGCCAAGTTCACGTAGCGCGCGCTCTACATCATAAACATATAAGTCGAATACTTCCTGGCTCAGATCCATGGCAATGGGAGAGCCTTCTTCGCGAAACCTGCGTGCAAGCAAATAAATGTGAAGCGACAAGACATCAAAACGCCCCATTACGGTATCAGGTATTCCAAAATCTGTAAAAAATTCGGGAAGTCGTGCCTGAGTCATAACAGTGCCATAAAGTTGCTGTGGGGATGTGGTGGATGAAGATCTATTAAAAAATGCAGATAACATAAGGGTGACTTTGCGGTATGAGTTGTTAATTGCCTTAAACCTTCAACAGGTTACAAATGGAACAGTTGAAAACTTATTCATACTCATATAATCACTCATGAGAAAATATCGAGAATATTATTGTCGAGGCTCGGGAATGTCGTTGAAAAATACAAAGATTGTAAAACCAATTTACAAAATGATTGCTGTATCATTGGTTGCATTGCCCTTGTTAAGCGCCTGCATTGAGCAGCGCGTAATCAATAATGGCGCCATTATCACACAAGACCAACTCGATCTTATTCCTGTAGGCTCAAGCCGTGACCAGGTAATCCTTGCCCTTGGCTCGCCGTCAACGACTGGCCAATTTGGCAATGAGGTATTTTATTATATCTCTCAAAAACGCGCCAAAACATACGAATTTGAAAAGCTGAAACTAATTGACCAAAAAGTTCTCTCCGTTTATTTCGATGAAGATGAAACCGTTAGCCGTATCGCAAATTACGGCGTTCAGGACGGTCGCGTGTTTGATTTCATCTCACGTACAACGCCAACAAGCGGTGAAGATTTCACATTCTTGAAACAACTACTGACTGGTCGAGCTAGCCCGGCAAGTGTCCTGCAAAGCCAGACGGACCGAGGAAACCCCAACGGCTTCTAGAATTATTGGAACTACACTTGGTGTTTTCGCTCTGACTTTGAACTCTGGTATTTCAACCAAAGCAAGCTTACGAGCGCTAATCCTGATACTGGGAAAATAATCCAGTTCAGCATATCCCATCCATATGCATTTAGGGCTTTGCCTGACATGAGAGATGCAAAGGCTACACTTCCAAAGATGATAAAATCATTGGCGCCTTGTGCCTTGTTCTTTTCTTCTGGAGCGTAAGTGTCTGTCACCATGGAAGTCGCGCCAATAAAGCCGAAGTTCCATCCAATACCCAGCAAAACCAGGGAACCCCAAAAGTGCATCAGGTCAAGACCAGCCAAAGCGACGATACCGCAGGCAATCAAAATGACCATGCCGATTGAAACGATGGTCTCTTTTCCAAATTTCGCGATCAGATGTCCTGTAAAAAAGCTTGGCGCAAACATTGCCATCACATGCCACTGGATGCCAAGCGTTGCATTGACTTCGGAATGGCCGTGATGCTGCATGGCAAGAGGTGCGCCCGTCATGACAAATGACATCAATCCATAGGCGCTTGTTCCGCAAAATACTGCAACCAGAAAACGAGGTTGCATGACAATTTTCAACAGCGGTCTTCCAGTATCTGTTGCAGCGACACTTTCCTGATTTGCCAGATTGGATGGGTTCAAAAACAAAAGCGCTATGAAACTTAATATGAATAAAGACGTCGCCATGTAAAATGCGCTTGAATACGGCGTGGCCAAACCGCTTGCATAAATTACGATCTGCGGACCGATAATAGCTGCTGCAACACCGCCTAACATAATGGTTGAAATCGCCTTGGGCTTGAAATCTTTTGTGCCGCGATCGGCTGCTGCAAAGCGATATTGCTGAACGAAGCCACTGGCGATACCATTGATAGTCAACGCACCGCAAAAGTACCAAAAATGTTCAATGGTAATTGCAAGTCCTGTCAAAATCAGACCGATAACACCGATGATGGTTCCCAGCATAAACCCGCGTTTGCGCCCTACCTTCTTCATGACCCAATTGGCGTAAAGGGCACCAATGGCAACGCCGATGTTGTAAGCTGTGACAGGAGCCGTGGCCAAAGACTTGTCTGGCCCCAAAAGTTTGCTGCCGACAATCCCGCCCAAGGCAATATTAATCGGGGCGGACGAGGCACCCAAGGCCTGACAAAGCAAATACAGTCTTACATTTTTCTTGGCGACAGCATTTTCTTGTTCATCTGTAAGGTGCAATGTTTGGGTCAGCTGCTATCTCCAGAATGATCATAACTTGATTTTTCAAACTCAATCAGTTGACCATCCCTGTCAAACACCTTTACGCCCTGACCAATGGTAATTGTACCTATATGTGTAAATTGGATTTTAGAACCGCTTATCAAATCCTCGAATTTTATCAGTTTATCTTCTGCAACCGTGAACAGAATTTCGTAGTCATCTCCGCCAGTTAGCGCTATTTCCGACAAATTTGATTCAAGTGATATTGCGTTCTGGGTAGCCTGAGAAAAGGGAATATTTTGAAATTTCAACGCTGCACCAACTTCCGAAGCCTGGCAGAGCTTTTCCAAATCACCGATTAACCCGTCGGAGATATCCATGGATGCTGAGGCGAATTCCCGGATGATTTCGGCTGCTTTCACCCGTGGCTGGGGCAATAAATATCGATTTATGAGATAAGCATTGTCCACATTTTTTAGTCCAGAAATTTGCCTTTCATGCGCCAACAGCCCGAGTGCTGCATCCCCGATTTCTCCTGTCACAAATAGTGTATCACCCGCTTTTGCATTTAGTCTGGAAACATACGCGTCATGCGGCACTTCTCCGAGTGCCGTGATTGAAATTACAAAACCAGCACCTGTGCCAAAAGTGTCGCCGCCTGTAAGTTGTATGTCATAGGCTTCACAATCTTCTTTCAGACCGTTGGCAAATTCGGCCACCCATTGTTCATTCCAAGTTTTTCCCAAGCCGAGAGCAAGAGATATATATTTGGGTGTAGCGCCTTTTGCTGCAAGGTCGGAGAGATTTACCCGAAGCGCTTTCTTGGCAATTAATTCAGGCGGATCATCGGAAAAAAAATGGATGCCTTCAGCTATGGCATCTTGCGTGATGACTAGGCTCTTGCCTTCATTTGGTATTATTTCGGCGGCATCATCACGAAATTCAAAGGCTCCCTGGCTTGCAAAGGGAGCAAAGTATTTTTTGATTATTGAGAATTCACTTGGCCGGGAATTCATCTTCTCGCAACTCCCGCGCTATGCGGTTCAGAACGCCATTTACAAGGCGTGGTTCATCTTCTTCGAAGAAGGCTTTGGCAACATCAAGATATTCGTTGATGACAACTTTGGCTGGTACATCTTTTCGCTTCAAGAGTTCAAAACATCCGCTTCGCATAACCGCTCTCAGCAATGTATCGATGCGAGACAAAGGCCAATCTTTCGGAAGCGCATCGTTGATCATCGGATCTAGCTGCTTTTGTAATTCCACAACGCCTGCCACGATGCCAC
The DNA here is from genome assembly GCA_937951455.1 of uncultured Rhizobiaceae group bacterium. Classification (GTDB taxonomy): domain Bacteria; phylum Pseudomonadota; class Alphaproteobacteria; order Rhizobiales; family Rhizobiaceae; genus JAALLB01. Next base: position 5,213 of record CALFBU010000196.1, on the reverse strand, counting down.
GAAACCAACCAAGATCGGCTTCCAAATAGGTATCGCCGTCAATTTCCTGACCGATGCGCAGGTTTTCATATTCGTGCACAACTTCGCTCACAGGTGTGCTTGATAAATCCATCTGGTAGATGGCTTGAACAGCAGCCAACCGGGCAGAGCCACGCTTGTTGGCTGGTCGGATGGTTTCATCTGTGATTTCGTTATCACTCATGTGCCAAGACTTTTCTTTAGCTTGATCATTTCAAGCGCTGCACTTGCAGCACCGCCGCCTTTATTCTTTTCAGATACCTTGGCACGGGCCCAAGCTTGCGCCTCGTTTTCCACGGTCTGAATACCATTCCCAATCGCGAGATTATGCGCAACGGACAAATCCATAATAGCACGCGCGGATTCGTTGGACACGATTTCATAGTGTGTTGTTTCACCACGAATAACACAACCGATAACGATGTATCCGTCATATTGCTTTGGAGATTTCAAAGCCATGGAAACAGCAGCGGGAATTTCCAAAACGCCTGGTACTGTGACGTAATCATGGGTAGCACCAGCCGCATCCAAAACTTCTGTTACGCCTTCCATCAGGCTCTTGGAGATTTCAGTATAATATGGTGCGTCAACGACCAAAAGATGTGGGGCATTTGCCATACATCGCTCCTGATTCAAATTCTGTGTTGTGTCAGGTCAAAACATGGCTAGCCGTGCTTGGCAAGTGCAAAATGAAAGAAGACTAATATCAAAAACTATTGCGCACTTAATTGCGGTATCTCAAATCCCTCGGGAGGTCTGTTAATTTGATAGAGAACCCTGTTATGGACCTGTGGGTGATCTGCCAAATCAATATGCCCGGCCTTGATCTTAAACTTGGAGAATTCGGTCTCCTTGTTTCCCCAAGAAAGTCTTGAACTGGTTCTGAAACAACTCAAACCTGTGCAACTAAAATTATCTGCAAGACGAACATTTTCATGAATGCGAGACATTGCAGGGCCTTCTAGTGTAGCCAAATAATTGATCGGTATATCTTTTCTATGTAACTCTTCTGCAATCCAAGTGACAATGTTTGCGCCAAAGCTTATACCAATTAAATTTATCTCAACGGTAGGGTCTGCTTTGTATGCCGCCTGAATTTGTTTTGAAACTTTTGTCCGAATAAGCGTCGAACTTTCCACAAAGGATGTATAATTGTGCAAGGTGGCACCTGGAATTTTTTTCGCCAGATTTGTGAAGCCGTAGCCAATTGCACCAACGCTGCTACCCAAGCCATTGATCAAATATGTTTTTTTAACTCTAGGTGGAGGCGGAGGCGGCAACAAAGGTTCAGGTTCAATTTCCTGCAATTGATTTACCGTTGGTTCATCTGAGGCAAATGCAATGTTTGGCTGTTTTGGAACATTGGGTTTTATCTGAGAAATTGAACCTACCTTAAAGGGAGAAACTTCTGCATTTGGCGTTACAGCTGCGGAATTTAGCTCCGTTTGGGGCTGAATTGCAGATTGTAAAACATCTTCATTATTACTTCCCACACAAGCAGAAATCATAAAAGCCATTGATAATATTGATATTTTTTTTAAAAACATAACTTTGCAATACCAGCCTAGTTCACGATTGCTTAAGTATATGACCATTTTGGTTAATGTTTGGCAAAGCACTTATTATTAATCATTAAGACATCATGTCTTTTCTGCAAGTCGTGCTGCATATCGTGCCATAGTGTCGATCTCCAAATTAAGCAAATCGCCTTTTTTACGCATTCCCCAAGTGGTGACCTCAAGACTGTGTTTGATCAACAAAACATCGAATTTTGTACCGTCCACCTTGTTGACGGTTAGGGAAGTGCCATCGAGCGCGACGGACCCTTTGGGTGCGATGAATTTTGCCAGCTCTTTAGGTGCATCGAGTGTAAAGCGTACCGCATCGCCTTCTTCATCCACCGCAATAATTTCGGCAACACCATCCACATGACCAGAGACCAAATGCCCCCCAAGTTCATCACCAATTTTGAGCGAGCGTTCGAGATTTATCGGGTCAGCTTCTTTTAAGTTACCCAAAGTTGTGAGCCGCAAAGCTTCTTCCCAAGCTTCTACATCAAACCAGCCCTCGCCTTTTTCTACCACCGTCAAACACACACCAGAATGTGCAATGGATGCACCTATGTCGATTGTTTTTGTATCATAGGCCGTTTCCACCCGAAATCTCTTACCCTTCGGCAATTGGCTTATGGTTTTGATTGTGCCAATGTCGGTGACAATACCTGTAAACATCAGTTTTTCTTTCGTAATCTTAGAGAAGCATCCTTGCCAAAGCGCAATGTCTGGCAAACTTCAAAACCTTCAGGAAATGCCTTCGGTGTAAAGGGTGCATAAACACCATCTTGTTTGGTTTCAGGCTTATCTGCTTCGCTTCCGACATGAATAACGATTTCATCAACCAAATCATCTTTCAAGAAACTCTCGGCAATTCTTGCACCACCCTCAACCAAAATAGACTGTATGCCTTTTGCAGCCAGATCATCCATTAATTCAGGCAAGGCTATGCGCCCATTATCCATCTCGCAGGCCTGGTGCTGAACCCCATTGCGCGCAAGCATTTGTCGCCATTCTGTGGGCGCTGTCATGGGGGATACAACAATCGTTTGAGTGTGAAGCGCTGAACTGAAGGCTTTGGTTTTTTCGTTCAGCTTTGATTTTTCATCCAGTATGACACGAATTGGAGAACGCCCCAGCAATCCCGGTAAACGGCAATCAAGGCTGGGGTTATCAGACAAGGCAGTGCCACTTCCAACCAAAATCCCATCGTGACGGGCGCGCTGCAAGTGGGTTTGCCTGCTGGATATGGGTGATGAGATCTTGAGGTTCCCTTCTTGGGTTGAGCCAATCAACCCATCTTCATTCATCGCCATCTTCAAGGTTATGAAAGGACGCGATGAGGTGCGTGCTTTTAAATACCCCTGCATCACACGCAAAGCTGCATCGCCACCATCCATTTGCGTAACTTCGATACCCGCATTGATCAGCATTTCATGGCCTTTACCATTGACCCTGTTGTCTGGATCTGTGATTGCGGTAACAACGCGTGCAACGCCAGAATCAATCAGGTTTTGCGCGCATGGCGGTGTTTTTCCGTGGTGCGCACAAGGTTCAAGCGTCACATAAGCAGTGGCGTCCTTAGCCAATTTACCAGCCTCTAATAGTGCTGGCGGTTCAGCGTGAGGTCTTCCCCCTTCGGCTGTCACGCCAGACCCTACAATCCTTGCACCTAGTTGTGTTTGCGCAACGATCACACAAGCAACGGAAGGGTTTGTACCTGTTAGCCCTTGATGCTTTCGAGCAAGGCGCAAGGCTGCCTCAAGAAACCTTTGATCCTGTTTGATATCATATGACATTTTAGGTGTTATATTCATGGCCTGTTTATGCCGTAATTTTTTCAATTAGGAAAGGCGTTTGCGCAGCAAGAATTCTGAATGTTCATCAACAATCAAGCCATCCAGATCTGCTATTTTTGAGTAGCCGCAAGCTTTGTAAAAAGCCTGTGCCTCATGATTGAAATCCGAAACACAAATAAAAACATTTCTAGCTGAATGTTGATTGGCAGTTTCTTCGAGCCAGTTCATGATCGCTTTGCCCAGTCCTTTGCCTTGAGCTTCAGGAATAAAGCCTAGAAACCCCAAATAAGGACCGAGCAACCAAGGGTATCTGACAGAAATAATCCCGACGGGGTTTTCATTAACGACCACCGCATAGGTATTTGTTGAAGTGGTTTGAGATTGAAAGCCTTCTTCGAATTCTTGCGGTGTAGAACCCAAGGTTTTCCAAGGCTCAATTTTGGCCAATTCCACACTTAGTAATTTTGCATCATCGTGTGTTGGATGGCGCAATTGGCAAATACCCAGATCGTAATTTGCCTCTCCAAATTTACTCATTCGCCAGTTCCCCTGCCAAAAATTCTGTCATAGCGTTTATTATCGCCTGGGCGGTTTTCATAACATGTTTTGGCAATCACCGGTTTACCCATTTGCAGTAGTTCGGTGATCGTTACAAATTCCCATCCTTCTTCAATCATCTTGGGGATGGCAAACTTGACGGCCTTTCCTGTATTCCACCCTCGCCCATTGGCATGGGCAACGACAATTGAGCCAGGTTTTGAGCGCAGCAAGGCTCTCGCAATTGCTTTTGCAGATTGTCCCTTTGCGGGATCGCCTGTCACAATATCCCATTGCACTGCTGGCAGACCCGCATCATTTACCTGTTTCAGAGAACGCGCATTGCAGGTGCCATATGGAAACCTGAACGTTGGAATGCGTTTTGGAATTGCTTTCATGCCGACCCTTGCGCAATCGAGACTGGCAAGTGAGCTTCTTTGTTTTTCATATTCAGCCTGCGTGAACCATATCTGGTCTTCTACATCAGACTTGTTCAAAACTCTGAAATTGCCATGTGTCCAGGCGTGATTACCGATTTCGAAGAGCGGATCAGCTATGAGTTGCGTTGCACGTTCCGGATGCGTTGCCATCCATTTGCCACCTACATACATGGTCGCCTTAACATTATGCTTCCGTAAAACGTCGATGATTTCTGCGTCATAACCTGCGAAATCGTTGTTTTGCTCGCCGATGTCAAAACCGAGTGCAATCACTTTCCTGCTACCAACATCAACGCGTCTAATAGAACCGTAAAATTCTGGTGAAAGCGTTGCGGGTTTTATCTTCGGACGTTTGATTTTTGGCGGAGCCAGATAAGCCCCCTTACCTCTTTTACGGGTAAATTTCTCACCTTTTTTCCCAGCAAGGTCTACTGCTGAAAAACAGCTTTCAAAAACAGATTTTGAGCCATGGCTTTTGGGCGCAAAATCTTTCCACACTTTTTCTGAATGCGCAGGAAAAGCGGCAATGCTCAAACCGCACAAAATCAAACCAGTTTTTAGTATTTTCATGCAAGAGGCAATCGCACGATTATGCCTGCATTGACAATAACGCTTGTGCGATCTGTAACCTCATCGTGAACATTCAATCCGCCAAAAATGGCCTTGGGCGTCACCTGACCATATGGCAGCTCTTTGGCGACTTCTTCCAGATTAATTTTCTCAGGTTCTTGCGCCGCCAGATTTAATTCAATCTGCATTTGCATCGGGTCTATATCAAGGCTTTTGAAAAGCGTCAGCGAAGAGTGATGAATGGCATCTTGCACCGCACGTTTGGCAGCCTTTGTGTAGTCCTGACCATACAGATC
>CALFBU010000195.1 GCA_937951455.1 uncultured Rhizobiaceae group bacterium | reverse complement strand
TCTTTGGTCTTAAATGCCCAGGGGAAGACATTTAAATTCGTTACATGGTAAGTATGATTCATAGAAACTGATTTGAATATGCGCATAAAAAGTATCAGTTTCAAATCACACATCATCACTTGGACGTGAGAAGGACGAGAGCAAATTACATGGCTAAAATTCACGAGTTTCCAACACGCATTACATGGACAGGCAATCGCGGCACAGGCACTTCTGCCTACAGGGCTTACGATCGCACCTGGGATATGAAAGCGGAGGGGAAAGACATCGTACATTGCTCAAACGATCCTCTGCTAGGCGGTGACCCTTCAAAATATAATCCGGAAGACATGCTGATTGCCGCCCTCGCCTCCTGCCATATGCTTTGGTATTTGCACCTATGCTCTGATGCGGGCGTTACCGTGCTGGCTTATGAAGATAAACCCGTCGGGATTGGTGAAAGTGAACCTTCAGGCAAAGGCAAGTTCATAGAAGCTGTTTTGCGCCCTAAGATAACCATCACCGCAGACAGCAACGCCGAAAAAGCCATCGCCATTCATGACGAAATCCATAACCATTGCTTCATCGCGCGGTCTGTGAATTTTCCTGTGCGGTTTGAAGTAGAGATTATTAAGGCTTAACCCAAAGCCTCAACGACAAAATCCAGTCTGTCCTGACCAAAGTGCATTTCATCGCCGACAAAAAATGTTGGCGCGCCGAAGACGCCTCTTGAAACAGCTTCTTGGGTCACATCCATGAGCGCTTTTTTGTTATCAGGATCATTCATTGCGGACTGGTATTCTTTTGGGTCAATCCCTGCTTCCTTTACGATGCGAATAACAATTTCAGGATCATTGATGTCTTCGTTATTTGCCCACATCGCTTTGTAAAATTCATCGACCAGTTTCTTAAATGACGAATGGTCGCGAAAATTATTCAGCCCGCGCATGGCATAGACCGAACTCAGGGGAAATTTATCATTCATGACGAAAGGAACATCGTAGCGTTTGGCAAAGCGTTTGAAGTCTTCAAAAATCCATTTGGCTTTTGCAGGTACGGTGATTGGGGTATTACTGCCCGCTTTTTCAAAAATTCCTGGCAGGAACATCGGACGATAAATGATTTCCGCGCCCGTTTCTGCTTCTAGTTTTGGAATTTGTGTCCAAGCCAAATAACTGGCGGGGCTGACAATATCAAAGAAAAACTCAACTGATTTATTGGGTGATTTTTTATTGGGCAAGATATCTACTTCCTATAGCCAAATGATAATGGACTTCGTACAACAGTGTGAAATGAATTTCCTTTTGGAGCAAGCAAAATGAAAAAAGGCGATCACCTTTTTCTGGTTGATGGATCAGCTTATATTTTTCGCGCCTATCACGCACTGCCGCCGCTAACACGCAAATCTGATGGCCTGCCTGTCGGCGCTGTGTCGGGATTTTGCAACATGCTCTGGAAACTGGTGCAGGAAGCTCGCAATACTTCTGTTGGCGTTGTACCGACGCATTTTGCGGTGATTTTTGATTATTCCTCCAAGACATTTCGCAATGATTTATATCCTGAATATAAAGCAAACCGCGATGCACCGCCTGAAGATCTGCGGCCGCAGTTTGCGCTCATCAGAGAAGCAACGCGTGCCTTCAATCTGCCTTGTATCGAGACCGAAGGCTTTGAGGCCGATGACATCATCGCAACTTATGCCAAGGAAGCTGAGGCGGTTGGTGGGGATGTAACCATCATTTCATCAGACAAGGACCTGATGCAGCTGATTACGCCCAACACCATTATGTATGACACGATGAAAGACAAACGCGTCGGCATTGAGGAAGTGCATGAAAAATTTGGCGTTGGCCCTGAAAAGATGATCGATCTGCAAGCGCTTGCTGGCGATTCAACTGATAACATTCCTGGCGTCCCGGGCATCGGCCCAAAGACCGCTGCGCAACTGCTCGATGAATATGGCGATCTGGAAACATTGCTTGAGCGGGCAAGTGAAATCAAGCAGAACAAGCGTCGTGAGAACCTGATTGAATTTGCTGATCTTGCTCGCATTTCCAAACAACTTGTGACGCTTAAAAATGATGTACCACTCGACATACCACTTGATGGATTAGTGCTTGAAGAACCTAATGGTCCTAAGCTTATTTCATTCCTAAAAGCCATGGAATTTACGTCCATCACGCGCAAAGTTGCTGAAGTCACGGAAACGGATGCCAACGCCATTGAAGCGGATACGGTCAATGTTGACGGCTATGAAAATGCGCGCGGCCCAGACCTTGATGCGAATGAAGATGCCAGTGCAGAAAAAGCTAGCGACGGTGGCAATACACCTGCAGATCTTGTTGCAGCCAGAAAAGCGGAAGGCGCAACCACAAAAATCAATCCGGACACTTATGAATGCGTTCGCGATGAAGCGACGCTTGAGGCTTGGGTGCAGCGCATTTGCGAAGCGGGCATCGTCGCGATTGATACGGAGACCACTTCGCTCGATCCGATGGAAGCTGAGCTGGTTGGTATCTCGCTTGCAACAGAACCCGGTACAGCATGTTATATTCCGCTTGCGCACAAGGAAGGTCAAGGCGATTTGCTTGGCGGGGGTGTCGCACCTAACCAGATTGAAACATCAAAAGCACTGGAAATTCTAAAGCCTGTTTTGGAAGATTTATCGGTTCTAAAAATCGGCCAGAACATGAAGTACGATTGGCTGATGTTATCTCAATGCGGCATTGAGATGGTTGGTTTGGACGACACCATGCTAATGTCCTATGTGCTGGATGCTGGGCGTGGTGGACATGGCATGGACGCACTTGCCAAAGAGCATTTAGGGCATGAGTGCATTTCCTACAAGGAACTAACCGGCACGGGCAAATCTGCTGTTACGTTCGACATGGTGGATATTGAAAAGGCTACGCGTTATGCCGCAGAAGACGCCGATGTCACGCTTAGACTTTGGCGCATATTAAAACCACGTCTTGTATCAGAAAAAATGACCAGCGTGTATGAGCGCCTAGAGCGCCCGCTGATTGATGTGGTCGCCAAAATGGAGCAGCGCGGCATTTCTGTTGACCGTCAAATCCTTTCGCGCTTGTCTGGTGAACTGGCACAAGCTGCAGCAGGACTTGAAGCTGAAATTCACCAACTGGCTGGACGGGAATTTAATGCCGGTTCACCCAAACAGCTTGGTGAAATTCTGTTTGATGAAATGGGACTTCCCGGTGGCAAAAGAACCAAAACGGGAGCATGGCAGACGGGTGTGCAAGTTCTGGAAGACCTTGCCGCAGAAGGGCATGAGTTACCGCGCAAGATTATTGGTTGGCGTCAGCTTACCAAGTTAAAGTCTACCTACACGGACGCACTTCCAGGTTTCATAAACCAGGATACCAATCGCGTTCATACATCATATTCGATGGCTTCCACTTCGACCGGGCGTTTTTCATCTTCTGATCCAAACCTACAAAACATTCCGATTAGAACAGAAGAAGGCCGCAAAATTAGAACCGCTTTTGTGGCTGACAAAGGCAACAAGCTTGTCTCAGCGGATTACTCTCAAGTTGAATTGCGTGTGCTTGCCCACATCGCGGACATCCCACAGCTCAAACAGGCCTTTGCGGATGGGCAAGACATCCATGCCATGACAGCGTCTGAAATGTTCAATACGCCTATTGAAGGCATGGATCCGATGATGCGCCGCCGCGCGAAGGCGATTAACTTTGGAATTATCTACGGCATCTCAGCTTTTGGTCTTGCCAATCAATTGAGCATCGGGCGATCGGAAGCCGGTGATTATATCAAAACCTATTTCGAACGTTTCCCGGGCATCAAGGGTTACATGGAAGAAACAAAAGCCTTTGTGCGAGAACATGGGTATGTGGAAACGATTTTTGGCCGTCAGGCGCATTACCCTGAAATCAAAAGTCCTAATCCGCAAGTGCGCGCCTTTAATGAGCGTGCAGCAATCAATGCGCCTATTCAGGGTTCGGCTGCCGACATCATTCGCCGCGCGATGGCACGCATGGACAATGCCCTCTTGCAAGCAGGTCTTTCCGCCAAAATGCTTTTGCAAGTGCACGATGAATTGATTTTCGAAGTCGCAGAAGAAGAAATTGAAGAAACCATCAAGCTGGTAAAACAAGTGATGGAAACTGCCAGCCTGCCAGCCATTCAGCTGTCTGTGCCTTTACAGGTCGACGCACAAGCGGCAGACAATTGGGATGAAGCGCACTAGGACTGGCAACCAGCCACCTTTAATAAAGCTTCGTTTTGATTGTTGAACGAAGCCGTTTTCTTGACTGTTGAGCCGTCCGGATTTTCAATCAAAAAAATCGCTTTTGCTTGCGCCATCTCACCGCCGGTTACTCTGATTTGACCAAGCTCCGATGCGGTTAATTGATCATCCACATCAATTGAAAATGTAAAACTGTCTCCACCGGAGAATTTTTTGAAATCCAGGTTTATCGCATCGGATCCATCTTCCACCAAAGCAACTGTGGAAAGTTCGGCGTTTCCTGAAACAGATTGATAGGGTTGAAAAACTTCCACACCTTTGCCGCCAGAAATTGTATCAAAAATCAAACGCCCCTTGGAGCTGGACAAGTCAATATTCAAGGCCTTGATCTTCAAATTCCTCGATTGATTTGTAATCTTGAACTTATCTACCGGCGCGCCTTCAGCAAAGCTTACCTTTATATGGTCAGAGCAAGCATTTTCACTTGCCGCTTGAGCATGCAAGGTTAAATCAAACAGACTGAAACCAGCCATTGCCACTGCCAAAAAATATCGTTTAAACATCAATCTCATCCCTAACTGTATCATCCCACATGTAATACATTGTGCGAAATTTCCTTTTGGCAATGCTGCATAACGCCAGAAGATGATTGAAGCTTGTCGATGCTTCGTCTAAAAGAACCTTGTCCGCACCCATAGCTCAGCTGGATAGAGCGCTGCCCTCCGAAGGCAGAGGTCGCAGGTTCGACTCCTGCTGGGTGCGCCAATAAAATCAAGTTTTTAGGCAACTTTCATGTTCAAGGCTGCAATCAAGCGAAGAATAGCAAACTATCTCTTGAGCATTGAGCGTCGCAATGCCAAACGCTGCAAGGCCGAACGCTCACGCCAAAAAGAAAATGCTCCTCACATCGTTGAGTATTTCCACGATGCGTCGTGGAAATAC